>JACQAM010000002.1 GCA_016194975.1 Bacteroidota bacterium | reverse complement strand
GCTCTTCCGATCTGAAATCAAACCACAACCAATGGTGACGGTGTGTTTTCCTTTTCTGTAAAGTTTTTTATCCCTCTTTGAAATCAAACCACAACGGTAAACAGCGCAATGTTTGGGTATGGGAAAAAGTTTTTTATCCCTCTTTGAAATCAAACCACAACCTTATTGATTTTATTGGGTTTGACTGGTTCAAAGTTTTTTATCCCTCTTTGAAATCAAACCACAACGGTGCACTTGTCCTGCATCACTATACTGAAATCACCACAAAGAGAAATTTTCAAAAAAAGGTAAAACTTCAAAGAGAGAACCAAGATGTCAATGAACTTACTCAGGAAATAAATTTACAAATTATTTCACAACATCTTCTCCATCTTCTTCAATTCTTCCACACTTTGCTTTCTCACTTCAAGCACATGAATTGCGTGCCGATAGTTTTTCATCAATGGTAAAAACCAATAATTTTTTCCAAATGGTTGATTATCGTCTTTCCATCCGTCATTGTCACTGTGATGAATACAGCGTACACCGGAAATTGAATTCATTTCTGAAACAAGATCAAAATGGAGGGTGGCCGAAGAAACTTTTAAATGAGCCGTGTCCACAAGGTTCCCGATACGCGGATCATTTATTTCTTCAAGCATCAGGTTCATTTCTGCGGCGCGCACGTTCAGCAATGGATTCGATCCATCGGGATACAAATTCATTTTTGCAAGTACATTATTCTCCAATAAAAAACCGGTGGGAAGATCTTTGGCCCTTTCAAGAACTTCGCGGATACTTTCAAGAAATATTTTCCAATGCTTCGCGCGATCGAACGACTTTACTTTAGAAAGTTCCTTCCCCAGTTCCGATGGCTTTGGGTCGATGCAGAATCCGGCGTGAGCAGAAAAAAAAGAAGCGCCTGCCGCGTAATTTAATTTTATTCCATTTACGCAATGCTCCACCGATCTTTTTCTTATTTCTTCATTGGCACTGGCGAGATTCAGCACGAAAGGGATTTCGGGAGGTGGAAAATAATTATGGACAAATCTTTTCACCGGCGCTTCGAGAAATATTTTTTCCATATCGGCCCGATAGTACATTCCGGAAGAGAACTCCAGCGCAAAGTTGTGTTCTAACGCAACCTTGATGATCTCTTCCGCTTTCATTCCGGTAAATGCAAGGGTGCTGATCACTATTTTTTCAAATGGGGCCGCATTCCATTCGTAAAAACCGAACGTTTCCTTTTTCTCTGCAAGATGAAAACCAAAACACTCATACAGTTTAATTGCTGCTTCATTCACATGATCGACCGACAATTTTATTTTCTGAATTCCGCAACCGGCAGCAGACTCCATCAACCGCTGCATCATTTTTTTTCCGAGGCCTTTTCCGCGCGCGTGATCCGCAACTGCGATGCCCAGCCATACTGTTTCATTTTCCTTATCCAGATGACCATAGGCCAACACTTCATTCTTTTCTTCTATCACCCAGGTGCAGATGTGATCTTTCACAATGGAAAATGGCCGTTTGTCGAAGTAGCGGAATGTTTTCAGGGAATCGCCTGCCTTCTTTACAAAAGCTTCGAGGTAATAAAGATTCTTATTATTGATGCAGATGAATTCCATAATTCAAAATTTTCATCGCCGAAAAATCAGGTGCAGGAACAAAAGGTATCAATCTTAAATTTTGAATCTGTCATAGGAGAACAGAGGTTTTGGTAAAAGGATCATCTTTTTTAAGATCGGTCAATAATTCTTTGCCGATCACCTTTTCAAATAATGCGGGAGATAATCCGTTCGCCGGCCTTTTAAAACCGATATGTTCCGCTTTTAAGATCGTTCCTTTTCCCAGATCGGTTCTTGCGACAAGACTCCTCCGCATTCCGAACGTATTTTTTATTTCTGCTTCCGATGGTTTTTTTATTCCGTCGCCAAGAGAAAGTTCAATGCTGCGTACACCTTTGATGAGTTCACGGAATTCTTCGGGCTCAAGCGAAGAAGAATGGTCAGGCCCCGGCAAAGTTTTATCGAGTGTAAAATGTTTCTCGATCACTTCCGCTCCCAACGTAACAGCGGCAAAGCAGGCATAATTTTCCGGAACGTGGTCGGAATAACCAACGCGCACTTTCAATTCATCGCGCATGGTGAGCATAGCACGCAGATTAGAATCACTGATCTTAGAAGGATAATCGGTGTTGCATTGTAGCACAACCAGGTCTTTGTTGCCGGTAGAATGAATTGCATCGACCGCGCTTTTCACCTCCTCCATATTTCCCATGCCGGTAGAAATGATCATCTGCTTTCCGAATTTCGCCACGTACTTAAGAAAATAAGTTTCCACTAATTGCCCTGAGGCGATTTTAAATCCATCTACCCCGATCGAATTCAGCAGATCGGCATCTTCCGGATTATAAGGAGTCGAGAGGAATTTTATTTTTCTCTTATCGCAATATTCTTTTAACGCCTTAAATGCATCGCGGTTGAGTTCAAGTTTTTTCAGCATCTCGAACTGCGACTCTTTTTTATCGGTGACTTTTAACTGGTAATCTGCTTTGGGAGAATGTGCGGTAACGATCTGTTCTGCTTTGAACGTCTGGAATTTTATACAATCGGCGCCTATCTCCACCGCTTTATCTACAAGATGCATAGCGGCCACTAAACTTCCATTGTGATTCACTCCCGCTTCAGCAATGATGAAAACTTTTGACATGGGTTAAAGGTAAACAGTTTTCAGTTGTCAGTTTTCGGTTATCAGTACAATGAATTGCTATATTTAAACATCGTAACCTCCGATTTTCCAGAATAAAAAAATGATACCAGTAAAAATAATAACTTTTTCTCTTTTTCTTTTTGTTTCAGCACATTCGCAAGATACGCTTCAAATTAAGGATGGACTACAAAACAAATTTTATCCAAATGGAAAATTAAAAAGCAAAATTTATTTTAAAGATGGCGAAGCTTTTGGATTTGCAATGTTGTTCAATAAGGAAGGTAATCTCTCTGAGGCCGGACATTGGTACAACAGGCGGTGGGTCGGAAACTATGTTCTCTATTGGCCGAATGGAGTGAAAAGGCAGGAGTTTAATTATGACGTTAACGGAAAGCGAATAGGTACACAAACCTATTACTACACCAATGGAATAATTTCACATATAGTATTTATGAAAGAGGGTTTCGAGGAAGGTCCCATGTATGATTTTGATTCACTCGGAAATTTCATCACAAAGAGAAAGAACGTTTTTGATTCAGTGGCAAGAAAAATGAGGGAAGTACCAACAACGGAATCCTTCCCTGAAGATAGCT
Organism: Bacteroidota bacterium; assembly: GCA_016194975.1. Lineage (NCBI taxonomy): Bacteria > Pseudomonadati > Bacteroidota > Bacteroidota bacterium. The sequence continues at coordinate 45,796 of JACQAM010000002.1, read as the reverse complement.
CCACTATTGATTATGTAAAAAATCAGAATGCAAATATCTTCAGAATTGTCAATCTCGAAAAAGCCGAAACAGAAGCAAAATTGAACAGTGTAAAACTGAAATCCGAAAAGCAAAAGAATCTTCTCTATTTGATTTTCTCAATAGTCTTTGGTTTGGCTCTTATTGCCATCCTTTACAGTTATTACCAAGTCCGGAAAAACAAACGAAAAATGGAAATTCAAAACAAAATTATCAGTCAAAAGCAAAAAGAGATTCTGGACAGCATTCACTACGCAAGCAGAATTCAACGTGCTCTAATTACCTCGGAAAAATATATTGAGCAACAATTAAGAAAACAAAAAAGCAAGAACTCCTGATATGCTTTAAAACGTTCTCAGCCCGGTATCGTCAGTTTTCGCATTTATCAAATCTTTCCCGGTGACAACTGAAAACAGAAAACCGCTAACAGAAAACACACCTTATTTCATCACATTCATCAGTATCTCCCGTTGCCAGTCATTCCACGCCGTTGCTGACACATAATCCCATATCATTTTCCGGAAACGATCCTGATTGTAGAAAGTCGTCAGCACCTCTTCACATGGATTTGCAAGGCGCGTATTAGCACTGAACGAAGCGTTGATGAGATTTTTCATCATCGTGGGATCGAAATAATCCAATCGTTTGAGCGCCTGCGCCGCATTCACACGCGTGCGGAACTCGTACGACTCGCCCGTGTAAGAAACCAATTTATCTATAGCATCTTTATCCATCCCACCCATTTTTGCTTTTATCTCCAGCCATTTTACTTCCACGTTCCTTCCCGCAGTGCCGATCACACCTTTTGTCAATTCAAGATATTCAATCGTATTGTCGGGATACTGGAAACTAAGTTTATCAAGCGCATTCATCACTACTTCATAAGACGGCGAAGTGAGCAGTTGCTTGTAAATAGAAACCATATCCTTCCGGATCATATTCGTACTGTTAATGACGGCCTTGTGCATCTGCACATCTTTATCGTTCACGGCCGACTTGATAATATTCGCGCTGATCTCATTCGGATCATTGATAAGTTGAGAAACAATTTCTGACTTTGTTGCGAAAAAAGTTTCCTTTGAATAGATCGTACTTAGAAATTCGCGTTTCTGTTCCACCGGAATTGTTCTCATTGCCACAAGCGCGTCATACCGATCGAGCATATTAGCAGCAGAAGCTGCCTGGTTCTTCAACCACTCAAACGATTTTTTGAAATGAACTTTTTTCAGCACTTCATTATTCGGATCGAATAGCACATACGAAATTGTTTTTCCTGAAGCGTTTGCAAGATCGATTATCTGCGTTTTTTCGTTGATCCATTTCATCACATGATCCATCGTACCATCCGAATAATGCACTTCAAACCAAATTGGCATTTTAAAAAGTCCGGTCACCTCATTTTCATGCTGCACCTGTTCCACAGTAAATCTTGTAAAGCGTTTTCCATTCTCGTTGAGATCCTCTGCATTCACATTGTATTCCGGTTCTCCGCCGCGATAAACCCATTCATCCCAGAACCAATGAAGATTCATTCCTGAAGTTTCTTCAAATGATTCAAGCAGATCATCGGAAGTCACATTTCCATACGCATGTTTTTCAAGATAATTTTTTATGGCGCGATTGTAAATTTCTCTTCCGCCAACAACATACTTCAGCATATTCAAAACGAATGCGCCTTTCGGATAATGCCGTGCGCTGCCTGCCTGGCTATGCGCGATGGGCAGATCATTTTTTTCTCCTTCAGAAAGAGCCGCGTCCTGGTTTCCTTTCATCCCCCATTTGAAATGATCTTCACCAAGAAGATTTTTTTCGAACAGCGCATCGTAATATGTTGCAAAACTTTCCTGCAGCCAGTGATGCGCATCGCTTCTTGCCGTTACATAATCGCCGAACCACTGGTGTGCAAGTTCGTGCGCATTCACGCTCATGTACCCGCGGTCGAGATCGCTGCGCGCATCCACGAAAAGAAAATCGCCGTAAACTGTTGCCGTAACATTTTCCATTGCGCCGTACATAAATTCCTGCACGGGAATCTGCGAATAGGAAGGCCACGGATATTTCACACCAATTTCATTTTCATAAAAGTCGATCATCTCTTCGGCGTGCTGGTACGTTACTTCCACGCGATCTTTCCAATCGGGATAATAATATAAATACATAGGCACTCCCGATTTCGAATGCGTTTCTTTGATATCATAAATTCCAATGCCGAGCATCACGAGATAGGGAGCAAATGGTTTTGTCAATTGATAATGCCATGTTTTTGTTCCGTCTTTATTTTCTTTTTCCGAAATTTTATTTCCGTTCGACAAAACTTTGTAATCTTTATCAAACGTCACCATCATATCCGTCGTGATCTTGTCATTCATCTCATCATAGAATGGAATCCAGTTTCTATTATCAATTCCCTGTCCCTGCGACCAGATCTGTTTTCTGCAAATTCCTGCAGGATCATTCCATCCCACAAAATAAAGTCCATGACGCGGAGTGCATTCATAAACCAAAGTCATCGAATCGGTCTCGAGTGGCTGATGTGTTTTTTCCATTTTTATCCAGGTGCCCTGCTCTTCTGTTCTGAAGGAAACCGTTTTTCCATTGACAGAAGCATCAAGAATTTTTATTCCCGGCCCATCCACCCAAACCGAATCGACATTTTTTTGCAATGGAGAAAAGCGATGCGTAACTTTTCCATTCACTTTTCCTGCTTTCGTGTCGAAAGAAATTTCGAGCGACATGTGAATGAAATCCACGTTATGTTCGCGCGGCGCCCAGGCACCATCATCAAGATAAGTGCGTTTCGATCCGTCGAAAGATCCGTTGCCGACAAACTGTGCGTCGAGAATAGAGGATGAAATAATGAGAAAGGAGAAAAGAAGATATTTTTTCATAAGGAGAATTTTGAGATCGCCCGCCATCATTGGTATTATTTCGGCGGGCAGGCAAGTTTACACAATTTCTCCTCTGAAAAATGGAATGTATGCTGAATGGAAATGGAAAACTGATGAATGGCTAAAAAGGGAGTACGAACAACGAAAAGAAAACGAAAAGTTACGAAAGTGCGTCTGTCATGGCGAATGAAGCTTCGTTTAGAGAATAAAATTTGAATTCATTTGTATTTCGTAACTTTTAGTAAATTTTCGTATTTAGTACTCCTATTGTAACTTTATTCAACTCCACCGTTATATATCCAAATGCGGTTAACCCTGTTCATTCTTGCTTTTTTTATTTCAATTCCTGATTTGCTTTATTCGCAATCGGATACCATTTCCATTTTTGATCTGAAACCGGAACGATACGGCGCTCCAAAATCAGCAATGACTTATTATGGCCCCACCAATATTCTTTACGCGATCCAGGAAAAATATTATCTCGCAAAAAAACTTTATTCCGGAAAAGCAAAAGGATATAACGGGGAATACTATGAACTGGTGAATGGAAAAATAACTTTATTCTACCAGGATAATGGTTACGAACGGTACCATTTTCATCTCGTTGAAAAAGATTCGGTAATTGCAATAGATACTTCAATCCGGCGCGACTGGAAGAAAATCGATAACAATAATCCATTTACAGGTGTTGTGTTTCTTCAAACGCAGATCATTTACAGGAAAAATAACGAATGGAGAATGAGGCAGCAGGTATTCGATTCGACCCGAACGCTGACACAGGAAAATAATTATATCATTCCGGGTTGTATTAACCGCTACATTCAGGAATGCGGATGCGATAGTAAAAGTTATGTTGGTGTGAATGACGGTTTGTACTTCTACAGCGAGGGAAAGATCAACTACTATTATATCTACAAAAACGGAGATCGTACTGCTGAAAAAGATTTTTTTACGGATGGTAAATTATTTTTACAGGATTCCACTGACGAATTCGGCGCTCAGCAGGGCTATAATTATGAAGCAAATTACAGAAATGAAATTCCAATAAGCGAGGGCTATCATAATCATGGCGAACAAGCAGGCCACTGGATTTATTATGATACTTTGGGTCATGTTCTACTGGAAGAATGGTTTACTAATAATCCGCTATTCGAACATGTGCTCGGATATTCTTCGATACTCGATTCTTCGCGCACTTATTATCCGGATGGGAAGATTGAGGAAACTTACCTTGGAGAATTTCATAATGGAAATCAAATTATTCACGATGCGGCTCTGCTCAATAAATCATCGGAGTATTCGGGCATAATTCAGGACTATTATCGGAACGGACAATTACAAAAAGTACAATCCGATTTTTTAGCCGGCGATACATCTGTTGCTGAATTTTATCCGGATGGAAAAATAAAATATTACAAACCGCTCGATAAATTAAATCAACCCTCGCGCTATTGGTATCCGACTGGAAAATTGCAGAAAGAAACCAACGAACAGTGGCCGGACCGCAAGGGAGAATACATTTCTTACCGCGATGGCCGTTACAAAGAATGGGATACTTCCGGAGTTTTATTAATTGACAGGGAATATGACAATGGAATATTTCTTAAAGCTTACGATTCAAATTACAATAAAAATAATCTCGTGCGCGACAGTATCAAACAATTGCTCTATCGCCCGGCATGGTACATTGCCCAACAGACCGATTTAAATGGCAATGTTCCCTGGTTTAATCCTAAAACGTATTGGAGAAAATCGTACCAGATCCCGGTAACTTATATTGACTCCATCCAGGAAATTCTCACGACTGTTTATTTATCATTGCCGGATTCGTTGAAGTTTCTCCGGAAACTTATGACCGATTCTGCAAAAACAACCGGGCTGACATTTGCCAATGGAAAACCGCAATTTACTTACACGATTGTTTCACGAACGAGCGATTCGTTGAAGTGGATGGACAATTGCGGTAAAGGAAAAATAATTGTGACGGATCGCAATGTTGATTCCATTTTTGCACATGTTTCATATCGTGTTTCGTCCTATTCCTTTTCTAAGAATTCAGGAACAGTAACTGTAATAGTTGATCAGCCACTGAACACGAAAATTTACAGTTATGCCGCTTCAAGTGGCAACTCTTATGATTTCAGAAACGCATCCACTAAAATTTATGAGCCGGATGCCGGGAATCATAAACAGGAATTGAATTATATAATCTGGTTTGTGGAGAAATATCCGGTGGCCGATGTGGAGATCAGCGCAGATTATACCTGGTCGAATGAAAATTATTTATCAAACAGCGGAGCAAAATATTATTGCTTTACTGTTTATGAAGACCATTCGGCAGAATTTACAAGCCAGCAATGGAGGCCGGCTTATCATTATATTGCCCCGTCAACAGCAAAACAAAAAAAGAACAGGTCACACTACCGGCAGCATTTTGTATGGCGTAAAAGAAAATATTATCAAATAGATTATTGACTCCGATGAAAAAAATCTGTTTTATACTTTCCATTGCTTTTACATTCGCATTGCATGATGCGCGCGCTCAGCGCGACAGTTGCAGTTGTATTTCCCTCACTCCTATTCCGGATTTTTTCTACATCGGCGAAATTCAAACGTCTTATTACAATCACAATGAAATAATTAAAAGGCCGTACACCGGCGTTTGTCACACTTATTATATGGCAGTGGCTTACGTGCAACCCGATTATTCGCGCACTTATCAGCATGGCGAATTCAAAGACGGAGCATTGGAATATTACGTTTCCTTCAATCAGCATGGCGATACGATAGGATATTTTCATCGCGTGAAGGAAGATTCCATTTTCGCTGAAACAAAAAGATTCAATTACCAGTCCGGACGTTTTGAAGCACGCGAAATTTATTATTACTCTCACGGCGGAAAATTTCTTCGTGTATATGCTTACAACTTTGATGGAGAGATAAGTTCAATTACCAATTATTTTTATCCGGAAGAAGGCGACTCGCTTAACTACTGGGGAAATTACCGCAACTACAAAAAAGATTCGCGCTTAACTGCCGACGGATTTTACAGCATTCCTGTGCAGGATGGGCCTTATTACGAATATGGAGGAAAAGTTTTAACCGCACAAGGTCAATATCACAATAACTATAAAAGCGGTGAATGGAAAAGATGGTACGCCTCCGGCAAATTGAAAAGCGATGAGAATTATTCTTCTCCTTATGGATTCAGAAACGGAAGATGGCGTGAATGGTATGAGAACGGACAATTGAAAGCAGACATCGATTATTGCAATGATCAGCCCTCCGCAAATTTTAAAGAGTGGTATGAAAATGGCCAGCCGAAAACCGTTGCTGCTTATTCCAACTGGAAACTAAACGGAGATTACTTTGAATACTGGCCAGACGGAAGCCCGAAGAAAAAAGCTTTTTACAAAAATGGATTCCCCATTGGCAAAGATGAAGAATGGTTTGAAAATGGAAAGCCGGCTGCTTCTTATAATTATTCCGACAGCGGTCGTTATGCCGGACGCCAGGCGACGTGGTGGGATAATGGAAATTTAAAAACCGAAACTATTCGGACCAATGGAAATGACTTCACACAAACAGATCGGGACTACTGGGAAAACGGAAAACTGAGAGAGGAAACTCAAACGGATAAGTATGGAAGATTCATTGGTAAATGGACCACTTATTATGAATCAGGTATTCTTGAAAAGGAAGAAAATTATTTGAAATATACGAAGAGCGGAATTTGTAAATATTATTATTCAAATGGAAAACTCCGGGTGGAAGAAAATTATTTGAACGGAGGCCTGAATGGAAATTGTAAATATTTCCGCGAGGACGGAACACTGCGTTGCGAGATCAGTTATAAGAATTATCAACGCGATGGAAAATGTTACTGGTATTTTCCGGATGCAGTGCCGGAAGATACCGGAGGAAAAGCAAAAGTATGGAGAGAATTTAATTATACAAATGATGTACGAAGCGGAAGATGTAAGGAATGGAATTCAGCAGGAGAGCTTGTTTACGAACAGGATTTTATGAATGGAGAACCCGTGGGGCCGAATCACATAGCACCGGTGCGCACGGGCGCGAATGTGGATTCTGTAAGAGCTATCTATAAGACCGATGCAAAGATCCTGGAAACGATGAATTTGAATGACGGGTATAGTAATTTCAATTCACAGTTGTATCCATCCGATTCGGCGCAAAAAAAATTACTTTCTGTACTCGTTTCCATTTATTATTTCATTCCGCCAGAAATTGATACCGCTCGTCTTGTTCATTATGATTCTTTATTGAAAAGAACTCACGTCTATCTTGATTATCCCTGGACGCCGAAAAGGCCCGGCGATACATCTTCCTGTGCGGGCACGGGATCATGGCCTCCACAATTGGATAAAATTATTTCTGAAATGCATTTCAAACCTGTTTTTGATGAATGTTACGGCGATGATAACGGCGGAATAAGGCGCGGATTTACTTCCGATATTAATTTCAACGACAGGGCTTTCGACAGCTTGCTAAAAAAAATGAATCCGCGATACGGTTGCGAATACTTCAGTCCTTCCATGCCCGGGGAATATGATAACATTACCAGAAGTTACATGACCTCACACGCCGGCACCGGGTACACTGATGTCGATTATTTTTATTTTTTCCCACATGATAAAAGCGGTTTACCCTATTATCTGAATTGGACATTCCGCGTTTACGATGATGGAAGTGTTGACTTGCTCGGTTACACACCGCAGCGCGTGATGTATGCTTATCGTATTCCCGAATGAAAACTGAAAAATCAATAGGATGGTCTTGTTCTTTTGAGATTCAACTTCGCGCCTTGGCGCCACAGCCTGCCCTGAAGAATTGAAGGGCGGTTCCTAAACCATTATTTTATTTAACTGCAAAGGCGCTAAGTCACAAAGAATTTTCAAACTGCATCTCTTCCAACTGAAAATCAATAATACATCGTCTCTTCCCGCTCTCTCAAATTATATCCGCTCGCCATTACTTCTCCATACGCTCCCGTCGTTCTAATAGCAATAAGGTCTCCTCGCTTTACTTCAGGAAGATCAATTGCTTTTGCAAAACAATCGGAACTTTCGCAAACAGGCCCGACAACATCGTAACGATTTTCTGTTGCGCCTGGCGAAGGCGTGAGATTTTCAATTTTGTGGTAGGCCTGGTACAATGCCGGACGAATTAGTTCCGTCATTCCTGCATCGAGAATTGCAAAATTCGTATTCACACCTTTCTTCACATACAGCACGCGCGATACGAGCGTTCCGCATTGCGCAACGAGTGCGCGGCCGAGCTCGAAATGAACTTCCTGTCCTCTCCGTATTTCGAGAAATTTCGCGAAGATGCTGAAGAAAGATTCGAAATCAGGGATAGCATTTCTTTCCGGCTCATGATAATTCACACCGAGTCCGCCGCCGACATTCACGTGCGCCAGTGAAATTCTCTTCGAAGCAAACCATTCCTGTATTTCATTCACGCGCATACAGAGCGAACGGAAAACATTCAGATCAGTGATCTGCGATCCGATGTGAAAATGAATCCCGCAAAGCGAAATATTTTTCAGTACACTCATCGCGTCAATCACACCCGGCAATTCATGAATACTGATACCGAATTTATTTTCTTCGAGTCCCGTCGTGATGTAATGATGCGTGTTCGCGTGTACGTTCGGGTTTATGCGCAACGCCACGCGCGCCTGCCTGCCTGCCTCCCGCGCCAACTGATCAATCACTTCCAGTTCAGGAAGCGATTCGCAATTGAAACAGAAAATGTCATTCGACAAACCAATTTTAATTTCAGCGTCGCTCTTCCCAACTCCGGCAAAAGCAATGGAAGAAGAAGTAAATCCGCATTCCACGGCGCGTGTCACTTCATTGCCACTCACACAGTCGGCGCCGAGTCCGGCTTTCTGAATACGCTGAAGAATTTCCGGATTTGAATTTGCTTTCAGAGCATAATGAACATGAAAGCCATGCTTCGAGGAGGATTTGTTGCAAAATTTCAACGTATCATCGAGCAATGAAAGATCATACGCGTAGAAAGGAGTAGCGTGTTGCTGAAAGAGAGCTATATTTTGGTTGGAAAACATGAATGGTAACCGCTAAGGCGCAACGGAGCGAGGTTTATCAAAGATTGAATAATCCTTTGTTCAGTGCCTGGAGCGTTTCTTTTTTTCTGGGTGTATCAATGAGAATGGAAATATTATTTTCACTTCCGCCATAGGAGATCATGCGAATGGGAATATTTTTCAGCGAGTCGAAAACTTTCGAAGCATATCCCTGTTTGTCTTTGCCGAAAGTTCCAACAATACAAACGATGGTCTGATCTTTATCTACTTCCACGCTTCCGAAATTTTCCAATTCGGGAATAATGTCATTGAGATGAGAAGCGTTGTCGATGGTAACGGAAACCGCCACTTCGGATGTGGTGATCATATCGATCGGCGTTTTGTAGCGTTCAAAAACTTCGAATACAGAACGGAGAAATCCATACGCCAATAACATACGTGTCGATTTTATTTTGACTGCCGTGATCCCGTCTTTCGCCGCGATCGCCGTGAAGCGCTCGGCAAGAATATTATTTCCGATCACTGTTCCTTTCGATTCGGGCTGCATGGTATTGAGCAACGCAACCGGAACATTTCTCTTCTGCGCGGGCAACACGCAGGTGGGATGAAGGATTTTCGCTCCGAAATACGCGAGCTCTGCTGCTTCATCAAAAGTTAATTCGTGAATGGGAAAAGTTTTTTCCACGATGCGCGGATCATTGTTATGCATACCATCGATGTCGGTCCATATCTGAACCTGCTCTGCACGGATCGCTGCGCCAATGAGCGTCCCGGTGTAATCGCTGCCGCCTCTTTTCAGATTATCAATTTCACCGAATGCATTCCTGCAGATGTAACCCTGCGTGATGAAAAGATTCACGCCTTTGTGTTTTGCCAGTTGTTCCTGCAGATTTTTCTCGATGTAAACAAGATCGGGTTCATCATTTTCATCGATGCGCATGAAATTCAACGCCGCAAGCAGAACAGATTTTATTCCTTTTTCTTCGAGATAAAACTGCACGAGCGCCGTGCTTAGCAATTCTCCCTGTGCAAGAATCGATTTCTCTTCATTGGAAGTAAAAAGATCGATAGTGAAACTGCGGAGAAAATTAAAATGTTCCGACACCAGTTCATTTCCTTTCTGCTGCGCTTTGGTGGAAGAATAAAGTTCCTTTACTACGGTGCGGTATTTCGCTTCGAGCAATTCGATCTGTTTTCTCGCCGCATCATTATCTTTTGCATAAAGAGAATTGGCGATCTCCAGCAACGCATTCGTTGTTCCCGACATGGCAGAAAGCACCACGATCTTCGGTTTTTCATTGACAATAAGCGGAACAAGAGCTTTCATCCGTTCAGGACTGCCCACTGATGTTCCACCGAATTTGAGAACTAACATTGCTGATTTTAAGGAGCGAAATTACTCCAAAAACTATCATTTCATTATTCTAAATTCAAAGATTCAAGGATTCAATGAAAAGAAGACTCACTCCTTTAAAATCTTTGAATCTTTGAATTTTTGAATTATTAAATTTCATTGTGCAAAAGGATGTTAAAAGCTTCTATGCAAATCAAATCTTTCTACCGGATGAATCGTTATTTTTGAACCCGCCTGTTGATTCACCGGAAACAGAACGTCCCCGAAGGAAAATATGTATTCACTTTTTGCAAAAGAGATCCGAAGTTTTCTCAGTTCCCTCATCGGGTACATAGTCATTATTGTTTTCCTTCTCGCCATTTCACTTTTCATGTGGATCATCCGCGGGGAAAGCAATATTCTCGATGACGGCCGCGCCGATATGAAAACTCTTTTTGCGATTGCACCGTGGGTTTTTCTTTTTCTCATTCCCGCGATCACCATGCGTTCTTTTGCCGAAGAAAAAAGATCGGGCACAATTGAATTGCTCCTCACCCGCCCGCTCACCGACATCCAGATCATTCTCGCAAAATATTTTGCCGGATTCATTCTCGTTCTAATTTCACTTCTCCCTACGCTCGTTTATTATTACAGCGTGATCAAACTCGGAAGTCCGCAGGGAAATATAGATTCGGGCGGAACATGGGGCTCCTACTTCGGATTGCTGATGCTTGGTTCTTCTTTTGTGGCCATTGGAATTTTTGCATCTTCACTCACCGACAACCAGATCATCTCTTTTATTCTCGCTCTTGCCCTTTGTTTTTTCTGTTACATCGGGTTCGAACAGATCAGTTCGCTTTCACTTTTCGGAAAAGCAGATACGTTCATACAGTCCATTGGAATCAATGAACATTACAATTCACTTGCCCGCGGCGTCATTGACACCAGAGATGTGATCTACTTTATTACGTTCAACGGATTTTTCGTAACGCTTACCAAAACCATTCTCGAATCGAGAAAGTGGTAAATAATAATTTCATTGCGCACAAAAAGAAATAAAAGATCGGACATCATCAATCTCTTCCTGGGATTAGTGATCATTGTGCTGCTCAATGTGGCCTCACAATATTATTTTGTGCGCTTCGATCTTACACAGGAAAAACGCTACACGCTTGCGCCGACGACCAAGCAGATGCTGAAGGATCTCGATGACATTGTTTATTTCAAAGTTTATCTTGAAGGCGATTTTCCGCAGGGTGCAGGCGATTTCAAACATCTGCGTGATGAAGCGAGAATCATGCTCGATGAATTCCGTGCTTATGGCGGAGACCGCATCGCTTATGAATTCATAGATCCGAATGAAAATCCTAATCCCGCACAGCGCACCGCTTTCCAGACACAGCTTGAAGGAAAAGGGTTGAAACCGCATTCCGAACCATTCGTTGATGATAAAGGTGCGGAGACTGTGATGAAACTTTATCCATGGGCGATCGCGAGTTATAAAGGGAAAGAAGTGAAAATTCCATTGCTTGGAACGAATATGGAAAAGAGCGATGAAGAAATAATCAATCACGCGGTGGAAGGGCTCGAATATGAATTCACGAATGCGATTCGCAAATTACAGATGCGATTGAAACCGAAGATCGCGATCACGCAGGGACATGGCGAGGCCGATACGCTCCAGTTGCGCGATCTTGTGAATGGGCTTCGCGAATATTATGATGTCGATTTTGTTCCGTTTCACAATAACCTGGGTGCATTCCGCGATACGATGCAGGATGCAACGCAGATCGTGAATAAATATTCTGCCATCATTGTTGATTCTCCCGATTCTGTATTTACCGCGCAGGAATTATTTATTCTCGACCAGTTTATTATGTACGGCGGAAAAGCGCTTTTTCTCGTGGATCCGGTGTACACGGATATTGATAGTCTTGCGGCGACTTACCAGACACTTGCGATGCCGCGTAAACTTGGACTTGAAGATCTCACATTCCGTTATGGAGCGAGAATGAATACAACGCTGGTGCAGGATCTCTATTGCAGCGATCTTGTTTTACCAATGAGAGGAGGACAGTACCGCAAAGTGCCGTGGGTTTATTCACCTACCATTCTTCCGCTCGAAGATCATCCCATTGTAAGAAATCTTGATCGCATCAAATTCGATTTTCTTTCCACGATTGACACGGTTGGAACCACGACGAATGTGAAGAAAACAATTCTGCTGAAGAGTTCAGATAAGTCGCGCTTCATGCGTACGCCCGCACACATCAGCATAAAACTTGCAATTCTTCAGCCGCCCGATCAACGTATGTTTGATAAACCTGATCAGTCGGTTGCTGTGCTGCTCGAAGGAAATTTTGATTCTTATTATAAAAATAAATTTTTGCCCGACACCTTCAAGAACAGCAAGATCATCGGTTACAAACAACACAGCATAAAAGATTCGAAGATCATTGTTGTTGGTGACGGAGAAGTGGCAATGAATCCTGTGAAAGGAACAGAAACCGCCGATCTCGGTTATGACCTGATGAATTATCACAACCCTGTATTGTATGCAAATAAAACTTTCCTGCTCAACTGCGTGAATTACCTGTGTGATGACAAAGGAATGCTCGCGCTGCGTTCTCGCGAAGTAACGCTTCGTTTGCTCGATCGAGGAAAAATAAAAGATCACCGGTTGAAATGGCAACTGATCAATACGCTTGCGCCGGTGTTCATTATTATTCTCATTGGCCTTTATCGCGCATGGATGCGGAAACAGAAATATGTGTTTGATAAAAATTATCGGGTGATCGATACGGTCATTGTGAGTTTCGCAATCGGACTCATACTTTTCTTCTTTGTGAAATTATGGGTGGCGTTCATAGTTGCGATCATTTACTCACTGATCATTGTGCTCCTTCATAATTTCTCAGTACCAGCAAACAAAATGTTCCGCACTTCAATTGCCCGAATAAGAAGAAAAAAATGATCTTTCATTTACCGCACGTGAACCGTATCCATCCAGTTAATGCAAATATTCTTCCATTGGCAAGCAAGGCCGATTGCGATGGAACTTTATCGCGATATTTGAAAAGTACAACTCCCCTCTCATTTATTCTTCATTCCCTATGAAACGCAATGTATTCGCATTGGTGGTCGTGATCATTCTCGGAAGTTTCACTTTCTGGATGGTGATGCAACGCGACAGAAGTTCGATGAAAAAAGAACTCCGCGATTTTTCATTTGAAGATACTGCCCATGTCACAAAAATTTTTCTCGCCGATAAAGCGCTGAACCAGGTGACGCTCACCAAAGAAACTATGCCGGGCGGAAAAATAAAATGGATGGTGGACGGAAAATATGTGGCGCGGCCGGATGCAATTACACAATTACTCCGCACCATTCATAATCTTTCGGTGAAAGAACCGGTGGGACTCAAAGCGAGAGAGAACATCATCAAACAACTTGCAACCGGTGCAACAAAATGCGCGATCTACGTGGGAGATGATCTTGTAAAACAATATTACATAGGCGGCGCTACTCCCGACGAAACCGGAACCTATATGCTCAATTGCGATGTTTCAGATCCCGATGATATTCTGAATTCCACTGAACCTTTCGTGATAGAAGTGAAAGGGTGGGAAGGTTATCTCTCGCCGTATTATTTCACGAAGGAAGCAGAATGGAGAGACCGCACTATTTTTCAATACTACGCTCCCGATATCCGTTCTATAAAAGTGGAACATGCCGGCCATCCCGAAACTTCTTTCATTGTAAGCCAGGGCGCCGACGGAAAAAGTTATAATGTAACATCGCTCGACGGGAAAAAAATTTATTTCGATACTATTCCGGTCCGTCAATACATTTCCTATTTCGGAAAAATAAATTTCGAGAATTTTGAAACGACACTGAAACCGGAACACAAGGATTCCATCATGCATTCCCCGTGGGCACAACGCATCACCGTTACCGACGCCAGCGGAAAACCGAATGAAGTGCTGATGTTCATGAAAAAAAATGACGGCTTCATGCCGGACGATACTACTGCGGCCGCTCCCCCGCCCTTCGATCCCGATCACATGTACGGCATTGTGAACAACGGAAAAGATTTTGTGATACTGAATTATTTCGTGTTCGGAAAATTACTCATCGATCCCGATTATTTTTCGCTCGCTGCGCAGAAAGCAAAAGCGGATGAAGAGAAAGCAAAGATGGACGCAGCGCTGGGAAGAACTCCGAAGAAAAAGTAAAGGGAAGATTACAGCTATACAGATTGGGCGTGGTCATTGCGATCCCGAATTCATTCGGGAGAAGCAATCTTGCGCGTGAGCAATCTGTATATCTGTAATCTTCCCACCAAATTGTTAGTAATAAGTTAAAAAGTCGGTTTTTTTCATTCTGTGTTCGCCCTCAAAAGGGATAATTTTGTGATTCACTTTTTCAGAACCATTTTCCTATGAAATTCATTGTTTCCAGTTCATCACTTCTGAAGCAACTCCAGACACTGAGCGGCGTGCTGAATTCTACCAACACACTTCCTATTCTCGACAATTTTCTTTTTGAGATAGACAAAGGATCACTTACGATATCGGCCTCTGATCTTGAGACTACGATGACCACACATCTTACCGTGGAATCGAAAGACACGGGTAATGTAGCGGTGCCTGCAAAACTGCTCATCGATACGCTGAAAACTTTTCCGGAACAACCGCTCACTTTTTCTGTCGACAAAAAAAGATTTGCAATAGAAATTTCTTCCGATTACGGAAAGTACAAGATCACCGGCCAGAACGGTGATGAATTTCCGAAAGCGCCTACGGTTGACAAAGGTTCGAAGATAGAGATGGATGCTTCTGTACTTGGCCGCGCCATTGCAAAAACTTTATTCGCTGCCGGTAATGATGAACTTCGTCCCGTTATGTCGGGCGTGTTCGTTCAATTCGCGCCCGACAGTACGACCTTCGTTGCAACTGATGCGCACAAACTCGTGCGTTATCGCCGCACCGATATCAAAGCAAGCGGAAGCGCTTCTTTCATTCTTCCGAGAAAACCTTTGAATCTTCTCAAGAATGTTCTTGTAGGTGTTGATGGAATTATCCGCGTGGAATACAATGCAACGAACGCAAGATTCACCTGGGGAATTGCACCTGACGGAACCGTAGGGACAACGATGATCTGTCGCCTCATCGACGGAAAATATCCGAACTACGAAGCGGTGATCCCGAAAAATAATCCGAACAAACTTACTATCGATACGAATTCTCTTCTTGGTTCTATTCGCCGCGTTGCGATCTTCGCGAATAAAACCACGCACCAGGTGCGACTTAAAGTAGTGGGAAACGAATTGAATATTTCCGCGGAGGATCTTGATTTCTCGAATGAAGCTGCTGAACGTTTGACCTGTTCTTATTCCGGTGATGATATGGAGATCGGTTTCAATTCAAAATTTCTTGCCGAGATGCTCACGAATATCGGAAGTGAAGAAGCGCTCATTGAAATGTCGGCGCCGAATCGTGCTGGAATTCTTCTTCCATCGGTAAAACCAAATGCAGAAGAAGACACGCTCATGCTGGTGATGCCGGTGATGCTGAATAATTAGTCCTCGACTCGGGCCCGGACTGACAAATGCACCTGCCCGATCTGACACCAGAAATGAAAAAGACCGACCTAATCAGGCGGCTTTTTTCATTTCATCCCTGACAACCAATTTCCAATTTCTCCGTCTTGAAATAAAAACCCCATGATAGCCCGTTCACTTTTTATTCTGCAATTCATTTTTCTTTCGGCAAAAATTACATTCGCGCAGGTTGAATTTTCTTTCGGGCCGGAAGTCGGAGTCTCCACTGAATTTCTTTCGCGAGCCGGTAGAATTTATACCTCATCACAATATTCTTCAGACAAAACTTACTTCACGCGACCGCTCGCAGGCGTGGGAACTGAATTTACAATAAAAAAGCATTTGCGTTTTGGAACAGGAATTCAATATGAACTGATAGGATACCACGAGCAGATTACGAATAGCGGACAGGATAATTCCGGAACCTGGAACCGTGAAGAGAATTTCGAAGAACATTTTACGAAACTCTGCATGCCGGTCACAGCAGGATTTGTTTTTCAGGTGAATCAATTACGTTTTCATTTATTTGCCGGTTACCGTTTGAATTATTTTGTGAATGGAAATTATCATCACGATTATACTTTGAATTCCAGCAACGATTCTCTTGATGATTATTTTTCAGAAAACACTGATCCATTTAGTAAATCGAATGTGCTTCCTATGACACATTTTCATTCGCAACTCTGCGGCGGGCTTTCAGTAGCGTGGAAGAATTTTGAATTTACGGCAATGTGCAACCGGGGAAGGCCTTTGTATTTTTCAAAATATGTTTACATCATGTGCATGCCGGGAGAGCCGTCGATGCAGAATGACAATTACACTTTTACAGTACGTTACAATTTTACCCGGCTCAAGGAAAAAGCAAAAGAAGTAGTTGATTGTCCGCATTATTGACTTCCGTATTTTTATGTTGGTCTGAATGACGAAGCCGGGTATGGAAATTGCCCGGTAAAAGCATCGTATAACCAGCGCACATCTTCTCGGATCCATTTCTTTATGCGGAATTTTTTCATGTTTATTATTTTTTTCATTCCCGCGGTCACGCAGGCGCAGGACAGCGCGTATGTGCGGATGCATGCGATCCGAAAACAAACTGAAATAAAAACTATTTATGATTGCACCACTTCAAAAACCGGGTTACTCGATTCTACCGTTACCTGGTACAACAAGCCGGGATTAACAGACAGTGTCATTTGTTATCATGCAGATGGAAGTGAAAAATATTCTGAAAAATATTTTTATTCCGATAATTACCGTTCTTATACATTTATCTACCGCGATTCATTGACCGTGCGCACAAAGGAAGTAATCACAAAGTACGATGATCGCAACCGCATCACTGAAGAAAAAATGATCATCAACAACGAACTTTTTTCGCTCACCTCTTATTCTTACAACGCAATGACCGTGACGAGCAGGGAAACTTCTCACAGCGGACAAACTGAAGTAAAAAAAATGACAATCGATAGTATGCATCGTCTCTTAAGCGATTACCATTATGGGCCGAATGGTGAAGTGATCTCAGGCGAAAATTATTTTTATAAAACGAAATACAACAACCCGAATTACAGGGTAAAAGTAACCGATCAGCACGGAAAAGTTGTGCGTTACGATCATTTCCGTTACGACCGGCATAAAGACCCGGTGTATTATAACACAACCCAACCGGATTACTATTGCACGGTGGAGGAAAAATTCAACAGCGAGCATAAAATAATTTATGAACATTTCGTGACCACAAGGCAGGAAGGTTACCAGGAATACTCTTACCAATACGATACTGACAGCAGTTACGTGGTTACACTTCTTTCCAATAATTCGGATCACCCGGATAAGCCGGAAAAAAACTGGGTGGGATCAAAAACAGTTTACTATTACGACAGGAACGACAAGGAACTTACATTCGAACGCTGGAAGAACGGAAAACGTTTTTATCATGCCGACATTAACCAGGACAAAAGAGAAAATGAATATTATTTTTCTGACAACGGAGACACGTTAAGTTCAGACGTTTATTTTTATTTTAAAAACGGCCTCGCGCACACATTCACAAGCACGCAATACGCTCAGGCGATTGACGACGAATTTCATCCCACACATGTTCCACAAACAAAAGCGGTGACAAGGTGGGAGTATGTGTATTGGAAAGAATAATTTTTTGGATTCGAAGAAACAGAATCTGTTATGAAGATCGGGTGAGTACGAAATACAAAAAGTTTACTAAAAGTTACGTCATGCAGATGAATACGAAATCTGTGTTCCCCAATAGACTTTTTCCCGAACGCGTTCGGGATTTCGTATTACGTAACTTTTAGTAAACTTTTCGTATTTCGTACTCTAGTAAATTCCGATACTCAACATCACCAGCGTACACGCTTCCACTACTTCAATATTATTTTCCCTGCACATTTTTTCAAACTCCGGGTTCTCTGCGCCGGGATTGAAGATCACCCGTTTCGGTTTCAATGAAAGAATATAATCATACCACTCCGGTAAATTTTTCGGTCCTACATAAATCGTTACCGTGTCAATGTTTTTTATTTCCGGTTTACCGGTAAGAATTTTTACACCACGTATCTCTCCTTCTTTTATTCCCAACGCTACCACTTCTTCGTTGTGATTCAAAAGTGAATTCACGGCACGAAAACTATACCGTTCCGGATTTTCGGAAGCACCAAGCACCAGTGTTTTCATTCGACAGGTTCTAAATAATCCAATTCCTTACCATAGGTTTCTTTCAATTGTGTCGTCGCGAAAAATGCAAGGGCAATTACAATTGCCCCAACAATAATTGCACCTTTCATCGTTCCATCCTTCGCTGTGCCGAGAGCCGCATAGCCGAATGCCATGAGCGGTAATGCACCGCGCACAAAATTCGGTGCAGTTGTAGAAACTGTTGCGCGAAGATTGGTTCCGAATTGTTCGGATGCAACCGTGATGAAGATCGCCCAGTATCCTTGTGCAATTCCGAGAATAAAAATGATGAAATAATAAAGTGACAGTGAAATTCCGGAGGAATAGAAAAATGCGCCGAGCGAGATCGAGAGCATCGTAAGCGAAATAATGAGTGCTTTCTTTCTCGACTTCAGCCATTGCCCGAGAAATCCCAATAGGAAACTTCCGGCCGATGCACCGATGTAATGATACAACACGGCCTTAGCGCCGATCTCATCAACAATCTTATTTCCATGTATATTCTTTAAAGGATTTCCATTTGCATCGAAGATCCCTTCAACGTGAAAAATATTTGTCGCAAATTTTTCCGCGCCCGCGATCACGATCCCGATCACGAACCAGACAGGAATTCCAATGAGAATACAATAAATA
The DNA here is from genome assembly GCA_016194975.1 of Bacteroidota bacterium. Lineage (NCBI taxonomy): Bacteria > Pseudomonadati > Bacteroidota > Bacteroidota bacterium. The sequence goes on along the minus strand of JACQAM010000002.1, from coordinate 26,555 downwards.
TATTTCATCGTTCGATTTCCATTCGTGAATAAACTGAAAAAATTCCCCATCGCCACATTATCTTTTTTCGATTTGTGAAACAGGGAACTTTCACTTACAGACATCCGCATCACCAGCAACACGAGCCCGAGTACTCCGCCTGCCCAGTAAGCCTGTCTCCATCCCAAATGTTGTGATATAACATAACCCAGCCCCGCACCGGCAATTCCTATTCCTGCAACAATCGATGTCCCGTAGCCACGTGTTTCTTTCGACATGAGTTCTGAAACCAATGTGATTCCGACACCGAGTTCGCCGGCAAGTCCGAATCCTGCAATGAAACGCAATCCTTCATACTGATGAAGTGTCTGCACAAAACCATTCGCAATATTTGCAAGCGAATAAATGAAGATCGTAAAAAATAAAGTTGAAAGTCGTCCTTTTTTATCGCCAAGCACACCCCATACAATTCCCCCAAGGAGCATTCCGAACATCTGGAAATTCAGAAGAACAGGGTATTGATCTTCCGGAATATGAAGTTCATTCAGCGAAGATTTTTTTACGAAAAGAAAAAGGATCAGATCATAAATGTCGACGAAGTAACCCAGGCCTGCAACGATGATGAGCAGAATGACCTGCCGGGTGTAATGCGATTCTTTTTTCATAGAGAAATGATGCGTAAAGATAAGGGATTGGTTATGAGTTTTGAATTTTGGGTTTTGGGTTATGAATGAATTTAAAACATTACCCCGTTACCTCAATACTCCAAAACCCCGATAGCCAATAACTCCTCTGTGAAGTCACACAAAAATTCCATTCCCTCCTCTCATTAATGAATATTCATTTGCAATTTCTCAAGCTTAACCGGACATTCCGGTGTATCATCAAAAATCAAATGGCCCGATTGTTTCAACATTTGTTCTCCGGAATCCTGCTGGTCATTTTTCAAGAGTAAAAGTGAAGCCGGATGAAACATCCCGGAGCGATTAGTAAAATCTGCTTACGGAACTAAACTCAAAACAAAATGAAAACAAAAATTTTACTTGTAATCGCCGCGCTTGGACTCGGCCTCGTGAAACTATCTGCGCAGGATCTCTTACCCGGCATCAATTACAGTTACAATCCGCCCGGCGCAAACGGGATCATCACGAATATCACCATTGATGTTCTGAACAACGATGCGAATGCTGCCGGTTCTTTTGATGTAGCTATGTATCTCTACGATCCGAACACCACAAATTACTGGATCATTGGTACGCAGAATATTCCTTCACTCTCGGGAAATTCACTCATCACGATTTCCAACTGGAACATTGACATCAATCAGACATCGGGAATTCCTGCGGGAACTTATCGTCTCGGTGTGTGGACTGATTCGAACAGTGCTATAACGGAGACCGATGAAACTAACAATGCAGGATTACTCGCGGGAAATATAAATTACACACCAAATGCAAGTGGAATTTCGAATGCAATATTACCAGATGAAAATGCGACTCTTTATCCGAATCCGGCGAATGAAAATGTTTCTGTGAATTATTCATTGACAGAAAACAGCGCCGTTGAAATAAATATTTTCGACGATGCAGGAAAACTCATGATGCGTGCGAATGAACCTGGAGTTCTTGGCGCAGGAGACCACAAAACAGAGCTGGAAACATCTTCACTTCCTCCGGGAATTTATTTTGTGAAGATTATCGCAGGAGGATCAGTGATCACAAAAAAACTTTCTGTGATGCATTGATCTTTTCAACCGAAGACCCACTCTCCCCGGTAATTGATTTTATCGGGGATTTTTTTGCGTAAATAAGAAAGGCAGAAAAGAAGAATTTGAGAATAAAAATGCCCTGTTAACTCAGCTATTCTTTCATTCCCTTAACTTTATGAAATGAGCCGAATTGCATTATTGCTCTTCACTGTTTTATTTCTGAATTTTTTCGCTGGGGCGCAGGACGTGGAATTTCCACGATGTGGCGGAGACGTTTATGCCAGGCCGGAAAATCATATCGATACATTTTTTAATCCTTCAAAAACTTTCAATAAAAAAAGAGCGATCGGAATTTTTTCTTTCGAACTCGCTGGCGGCGGCGGATCGCTCATTGCTTTGCAAAATGTATGGTACAAAGATTATCCGCGTGAAAAATTTCATTACTTCAATGACAACGCCGAGTGGATGGGAATGGATAAATGCGGACACATCACTGCTTCGTATGAGATCGGCCGTTACTGCACCGATCTTTATTACTGGAGTGGAATGAATTTCAGGAATTCAACTTTGCTTGGCGGACTGACGGGTTTCACTTACCAGGGTGTACTTGAAATTTTCGATGGTTATTCTTCGGGATGGGGATTTTCATGGGGAGACATGGCTGCGAATGCGGGTGGCTATTTTTTATATGCAGGGCAAAATATTTTTTTAAAAAAACAATTCATCACTCCGAAATTTTCTTTTTCTAAAAGTGGTTATGCCCAATATCGCCCTTCATTGCTTGGCGAAAATTTTTCTTCACAACTCTTCAAAGATTACAACGGGCAGATCTATTGGGCGTCGGTAAATATTTCTTCTTTTATTCCCGGCGAAAACAGGTTTCCTTCCTGGCTGAATATTGCGTTCGGTTATGGAGCAAACGGAATGACGGGGGCAAGAACCAATCCTCCTTACTATTCTGCGAATGGAAATCTTCTCACTTTCCAGCGTTACCAGCAATTTTATATTTCTCCCGACATCGATCTCTCAAAGATCAGAACTCATTCCCATTTTCTTCATACTGTTTTTGTTGCTGTTGGATTTCTTAAAATTCCTGCTCCGGGCATGATCTTTGAAAATGGAAAAGTAAAATGTCAATGGATCGCTCATTAAACCTGAAATAAAATGTCGAGATCAATTCCTGTTTTCGCGCTGCTTCTTTTTCTTATGAGCAGTTTTTCTATTTATAAAAAAGATAAACTTCCACAATGACAATTGACCAAAAACTGCAGGTGATGTTATTTTCTTTTGACTCCTCTAACCGCAACAGCCGTTAGCGGATCTTCAGGCCAGGAATGTTTCGGGTAACGTGAGCGAAGATCTTTCCGCACTTCGGAGTATGTATTCTTCCAGAAACTTTCAAGATCCTGCGTAACCTGCACGGGCCTGTACGCGGGCGAGAGGAGATGAATGAGCAATTTTATTTTTCCGTTGTTGATGGACGGCGTTTTTATCATTCCGAAAATTTCCTGCAAACGTACCGCGAGCACCGGCGCACTTCCATCATCGTGATATTTAATTTTTATGTGCGATCCGCTTGGTACGGATAATTTCTGCGGCGCAAGTTTTTCAAGCAATTGTTTTTCTTCGTAGGAGAATCTGGCTGAAATTATTTCCAGGAGATTTATTTTCAGAAGATCGTTCTTTGTTTTTACATGTTGCAGGTAAGGAGCAAGCCATTCGTCAGAGGTCAAAACAAGATTTTCCATAGAAAGATCCGGCCAGTTTTTTGATGCATTCCATTTTCGCAGGCAGATCACTCTCGATGTAAATTCAAGAAATTCTTCTGAAATATTCAACAACTGCATTTCACTTTTTTTCACCGCGTCAATGACAAGTTTTATTTTTTCTTCTTCAGGGATCGTTTTCAGAATTTTTTTTTCAAGAATAATTTCCCCGAAGCGGAGTTCCGTATGTGCGACCAGCTCTCCTTTCTTTTCATCCCACTCCACTACCCGCTTCTCCTGCGCGAGGTGTGCGATCACTTCCGGGTCAAGCGCCGCAGCGAGAAATATTTTTGCTTCTCCTTTCATGCCGGCATCAAGTTGCGCAATGGAAATGTATTCTTCATTTAGCAGTGCATCGTGTTCGGGAAGAACCGCAATCCTTCCATTAGCGAGACGGTATTTTTTCCCCTCCATTTTTTTGCAATGCGTTCCGGGTACGCACACGCGAGCAATTCTCCGGCTGAAGAATTATTTTTTTCTGAAATACTATTTTTTAATCCAATGATACGTTTCCAGTTTTCTGATCCCCTGTTGATCTGTTCGAGACGCCGTTTGTCTGCATTCACCATTTCCCGTTTTCTCCATTTCTCCAGTGATTCTATCCTCAAATGAATATCTGCGCCACTTCCTGCTGGTAATGGATCGCGTTCTTCAAGAATTGAAACGAGATCGCAGGAAAATTTTTCCGCGTGAATCTCTTTTGCATGCAAGAGCATATTGGCGATCCGGGGATGAGCGGGAATTTTTGCAAGTTGTTTTCCCTTCTCCGTTATCTTTCCATTTTCGGTCGCACCGATTTCTTCCAGTAATTCTTTTGCCTGCGCCACCGCGCCTCGCGGGGGTACGGTGATCCACGTGAGCGAAAAAATATTTTCATTTCCCCATCTCATCACGTCGAGCAACAAGGAGGCAAGATCACTTTCTTCGATCTCCGGCGCACGATGCGGAATAAGATGATGGTCGAATCCTTCACTCCACAACCGGTAACAAATTCCGGGGCCGAGTCGTCCGGCGCGCCCCGCACGCTGATCCGCACTGTCGCGCGTTACGCGAACTGTTTGCAGTTTTGTCATTCCCGAAGATGGATCGAATCGCGGCACACGCGCAAAACCGGAATCAACAACAATTTTTATTCCTTCGATCGTTAAACTTGTTTCCGCAATGGAAGTCGCTAGAACAATTTTTCTCCGGTCATTTTTATCCGGTTCTATCGCTTCCTGCTGCTTCTGAATAGAAAGATCGCCGTACAATGGAACGATGAGCGCACCGGTGTTTTCCTTTTCAAGATTTTCAATTGTGCGGAGAATTTCCCCTGCCCCCGGAAGAAAAACAAGAACATCGCCATCGTTCTCGCGGAAGGACTGCCTCACTAATTTCGCTGTTTGAACCGGAAGTGGAATGTTTTCCTCATAAGAGTTGTACTTAAACACAACCGGATGCCGGCGTCCCTGGCTCGTGATCACCGGCGCATGATCAAGCAGAGCAGCTATTTTTTCTCCGCTGATGGTAGCCGACATGATAAGAATTCTGAGATCAGGCCGGAGAATTTTCTGCACTTCGAGGCAAATCGCCAGGCCAAGGTCGGCGTGAATACTTCTCTCATGAAACTCATCGAAAATGACGAGGCCCACATTTTCAAGTGAAGCATCATCGAGCAACATGCGGGTAAGAATTCCTTCGGTAAGAATTTCAATTCTTGTCTTCTCACTGATCTTTTTTTCAAATCGAATCCGGTAGCCGATCGTTTCACCGCTCTCTTCTCCAAGGTGCGAAGCAAGCCGGGCTGCAACAGTTCTTGCAGCAAGCCGCCGCGGTTCGAGCATGAGAATTTTTTTTCCATCAAGCCAATTTTCATTCAGCAACTGCAAAGGAAGCCATGTACTTTTTCCTGCACCGGGTGGTGCTTCAAGAATAACAGTATTGCCCGAAGAAAGTTTTTCTTTTATCTCCGCAACTACTTCTTCGATGGGAAGGGAATTCATTTTGTAAAGATAAGCGCTATTCAAAATTCAAAATTGAAGATTCAGGATCAAATAATGCTATAAACAATTTTGAATTTTCAATCTTGAGTATTGAATCCGCGCGATCTGAAATTTCGTATATCTTCACATGAAACAAATTCTTTTCCTTCCGATACTTGCCCCGATCCTGCTCACGAGCTGGAGTTGCGATCCGAAAAATAATTCCATGAACACTATTGATTCTTCTTCTGTTCGATATGTTGCGCTTGGCGATTCCTACACAATTTGCGAAGGTGCTACACGTGATGAGTCGTGGCCGTTGATCATGGCGAATGAAATTTCATCGGATAAAATAAAAGTGGATCTTGTTGCAAATCCTTCGCGCACGGGCTGGACCACGCAGGACCTGATCGACAATGAACTTTCTGTTTTCGATGACAGCAAAGCAGATGTGGTGACGCTGCTCATTGGTGTGAACGACTGGGTGCAGGGAGTGAGTAAAGAAACTTTTCATTCTCATCTTATTTTTATTCTCGATCATCTCCAGGAAAAACTTGCTAAGAAAAATAATATTGTGCTTATTACCATTCCTGATTTCGGAGTAACACCCACTGGAAAATTATATTCGGGCGGAAGAGATATTTCTGCGGGAATTTCGGAATTCAATAAAATTATTTCGGAAGAAGCAGCAAAAAGAGAATTGAAACTCGTTGATATTTTTCCTGTTTCAAAAAATATGGGAAGTGATGATACGCTGATCGCCGGCGATGGGCTTCATCCTTCGGCGAAAGAATATGCAGTGTGGGAAAAATTGATTGCGCCTGTGATGAAGGATTTGTTGGAAGGGAAGTACTAAGAGGCGGCAGCATTCAGCGGCAACGCCAGTTGGTATTAATCATTATGACTGTAGCGATTCATTAAATAGTTTTCTGCGCGTTTATTCTGCACCGCCTGAGAACATAGGGCCGGACAGGCATAACAACTCACCCCAGCAAAACTTTCTTCGTCGCTTCCAGTATTGCAACAGCTTCCTCGTGCGTAGCCGCCTCTGCGTATGTGCGCAACACGGGCTCAGTCCCGCTCGCGCGTATCATCACCCACGATTCGTGATTGAGAAAAAATTTCCATCCGTCGAGATCTTCCACGCGATCCACTTTATATTTTCCAAAGGAAGAATATTTTCCGGCTTTGCAGTCGGCAATCACTTTTTGCTTCACACGTTCATCAAGATGAAGATCCACTCGCTCGAATGAGAATGGGCCGGTAATCGCATAAACTTCTTCAATCAGCTGTTTCAGATTTTTCCCGCTCTTCGCCATGAATTCCCAGATCACGAGTCCCATCCATATTCCATCACGCTCGGGAATGTGGCCTTTGATCGCAATGCCTCCGGATTCTTCTCCTCCCAGCAATACATCTTCCTTCACCATAATTCCGCAAATGTATTTGAAACCGATCTTCACTGTTTCCAGTTCAAGGCCGTAATGTTTGCACATATTTTTAATTTTCACTGTCGTGGAAAATGCAGTGCACACTTTTCCTTTCATGCCTTTGTATTTCACCAGATAATGAATGAGCAGGAGAATGATGTGATGCGAGTCCACAAAATTTCCGTCGCTGTCGAATAAGCCGATACGGTCAGCATCTCCATCGGTCGCTAAACCACAATCTATTTTTTTTGAAGTTCGGATGAGATCGGAAAATTCTTTCAGGTTCCTGAGAATGGGCTCAGGCGCTTGCCCGTTAAAAGATGGGTTGTAATCGCAATGAAGCATGGTTGTGTTAGGAAACAACCTTTTGATCACGTTCTGCCCGGCGCCATACATCGCATCATAACCAAAACGAATTCCTGAATTGCGGATCGCATCGAGATCGAAATTTTTTTTCACATGAACAATGTAATCTTCCTCGAGCTTTACCCACTGCAGTTGATCGGTTGGCAAGTTGCTTAATTGAACAGAATTAAGATCGACCGAACATTTTTCAGGGATCATGGGTTCTATCACAGCAATGTCTTCCGGCGAAAGTGGCCCGCCATAACCGGCTTTCAGTTTGTATCCGTTATACGAAGGCGGATTATGCGAAGCGGTAATGATGACGCCGATCGAAGTGTTGTAATTTTTTGCACCGAGTGAGATCATGGGCGTGCTCACAAAATCCTTTGCGAGAAAAACTTTCACGCCGTGATGAATAAAAACTTTTGCGGTAGTTTCTGCGAAAAGTTCGCCACCGAAACGGCAGTCATGCCCAACAACCACTGAAGGATCCTTGAAATTTTTTTTCATCCACAGCGCTGTTCCTTCTGTTAGCCGCGCAACATTTTCAACCGTGAATTCCTGTGCAATGATGGCGCGCCATCCGTCGGTTCCGAATCTGATCGTGTACATAGTGAGAAATTGGATGGCAAAGATAGGATTTTGGAAGGAGAGGACTTTATGAATTATCTGCAAAATCTATAAGCCCATCATTGGATTTTACCGGGGAAAATTGTCAGAATGCACTAACTTTCTCAACCTATTTACACCTTTCATGAAAAAAACAATTGTCGTTACCGGCGCAACAGGTTCTCTTGGAAAAGCGACTGCGCTCGAACTTGCAAAAAATAATTGCCGCATTATTCTTCTTGCAAGAAACGCGGATAAACTTTTAAAGATCAAAAATGAAATTATCAGCGCAACGAAAAACAACGATGTAGAATATTTCGTTGCCGACCTGAGTGAACCTTCTTCGATCCGAAAAGCTGTTGCCGAAATAAAAAGCAAACATTCTTCATTGAATGGTTTGATCAATACCGCTGCCATTTTCATTAAGCAACGAAAGCAAAATTCACTCGGACATGAATACATGTTCGCGACAAATCACCTCGGCACTTTTCTACTCACGAATGAATTGCTTGATCTTTTGAAAGCCGGAAAACCTTCGCGCGTTCTCACCGTGTCCGCTCCTTCGACGACGAAGGTGAATTTCGATGACATTCACGGAAAACAAAAATGGAATCCCGGTTTCATGGGCACTTTCGGCGCAACAAAAATGATGAATTTACTTTTCACATACGCCCTCGCGCGGAGAATCGAAGGCAGTGGAGTTACCGCGAGTGTTTATCATCCCGGTTTGATGAAATCGGAATTGACCCGCGAAATGTCGGCGTTCGCTAATTTTATTTTCGGGATGATGTCTTCGCCGCCCGAAAAAGCGGCAAAGATGTTATGTACAATGACCATCGGCGGCAACTACAATAATTCGAACGGAATATTCCTGAAATTCAATGGCAAACAAATCAAATCGAACGCTTACTCCTATGACAGGGACAACCAGGAAAAATTGTGGAAGATGAGTGAAGAAATTACGTATTCCGATTAATTATAACCACCAGGATGAAAATCAAATTTCGGTTTTTATTTTTTTTCATTACAATTATTTCCCGTTTTCTCCTTGCGCAGAATCCGGGTGATACGCTTTTCAATTCTTCTCACATTCACGATATTAATATCACTTTTTCTCAACCTTCTTTCTGGGATTCCCTGATGCTTTATAAAGAACATGCCGATTCTTTCAATATCAGTACAAAAAATATGATGGGAAATTTTATCATTGACGGAACGCCCATTGATTCTGTGGGAATAAAGCTGAAGGGAAATTCAAGTTTCGGTTATCCCGGCCGGAAAAAATCTATTAAAATAACTTTCAATAATTACGTGATTGGAAAAAAACTGGAAGGGTTGACGGTGATCGATCTCAACAACAACACGCTTGATCCAACCATGATGCGGGAAAAACTCCTGCTTGATTTCATGAATCGTAAAGGATTGCCTGCGCCGCGTTGCACTTACGCACGCGTATCGTACAACGGGCAATACGTGGGACTTTACAAAATCATAGAACAAGTGGACAAAGAATTCATACAAACCCATTATAACACCTGGGGAGGAAATCTTTTTAAAGGTGATCCGGGCGGAACACTCACCTGGATGGGAAGCGTGCCGTCAACTTACTATCCTTATTACGAGTTGCATTCCAACACAACCATCAATGACTGGAGCGACCTTGTGAATCTCATCGACAAGATCAACAATACTCCAACTGCAGAATTCTATGACTCGCTCGAAAATTATCTTGACACTGATCCGCTGATAGAACAATGGGCCGCAAGAAATCTTTTTGTAGATCTGGATGCGTACTTCAATGCCGCTCACAATTATTACCTGTACGACGACACGCTCACCGGTAAATTCGAATGGTGTACCTGGGATGTAAGTGTAGCTTTCGGATTTTACCCATTCTGGTCGGAAGATTCAACTGAGAATGTGAGCATTCTTCGCGCTATGAATACACTTGCAATAAAAATGATCGCCGATTCTAATTATAAAACAACTTACCTGAACACGATCTGCGATTATCTTGATGAGTTGGACACAACCAGTAAAACATATTCAGAGATCGATAGTCTTGCAGCTATTATCTATCCTGATTTTGCTGCCGAACCCGATTCGAACCAGATGTTTCCCGAACAGGCATTCTACGCAACGATCGATACGATGACCATTCACACACCGATCGGAGATATTCCAGCGCTTAAAAAATTCATGGCGAACAGGCGCGCGCACGTGATAGCAGAACTCGATTCAATTGGCTGGATCTGTTCTTCAACGCCGGTAACTCCACCTGGTAATTTCCAGTTTGATTTCAGCGTTTATCCCAATCCGTTCGGAAATTCGCTCACCATTCATTATGAAATTCCAGGTGATGAACAGGTTTCAATAGAATTGTTTGATGCGATCGGGAAACGCGTTGCCGTAATTTTATCTGATGATAATTTTCAGTCGGCTGGCGATCACACTTTCACCACTGATCTGAGCACGCTTGATGCGGGAATTTATTTGATCCGTTTCAAAAGCGGCGAATATTCCAAAGTCATAAAACTCATTGAAGTAAAATGAAAGCAAAGAAGCAACGAATAAATTTCAGCATTCAACGGTTGCAGAAAATCATTATTCAAAATCATACGTTAAAATACGTTATAGAGGCCAAAGGTTACTTTTACACTGAAACATTCACCTTCTCTATTCGTTAAACAAGTGCAATCAATTCAATACATTTTCGCAAAGCCCTTATTTCCCCCGATCGTTTCCAAGAAAAGAAAATTTGAATTGAAATCTCTATTCACTTACTCCTGCTATTTATGACCAATGAAGATAAGATCCGCCGTGCCTTTGCAGAAAAAGACTGGAGTGAAATAAAAGCGGGCGACTCCTGGCAGATATTCAAGATCATGTCGGAGTTTGTAGAGGGATTTGAAAAAATGCAGAAGATCGGCCCGTGCGTTTCCCTTTTCGGATCGGCCCGCACGAAATCTCACAATAAATATTACCAGCTTGCTGAAGAAATAGCAATGAAACTAACGCTGGAAGGTTACGGTGTGATCACCGGTGGCGGACCGGGAATTATGGAAGCAGGAAATAAAGGAGCGAAAGCCGGAAAAGGAAAATCAGTAGGATTGAATATCCGGCTTCCTTTCGAGCAATCAGCGAATCTTTACGTAGATCACGACAAGAATATCAACTTCGATTATTTCTTCGTGCGAAAAACTATTTTCCTGAAATATTCCCAGGGATTCATTGCCATGCCCGGCGGATTCGGAACGCTTGATGAATTATTCGAAGCGCTCACGCTCGTGCAGACTTCGAAGATCGCGCATTACCCTGTTGTGCTCGTGGGCACAGAATACTGGAATGGATTGGTGAACTGGATACGCAGCACCATGCTTGCTAAAGAAAAAAATGTGAGCCCCGATGATCTTGAACTTTTCCATGTGGTGGATACTGCCGATGAAGCGGTGAAGATCATCAACGATTTTTATTCGAAGTATATGTTGAAGCCGAATTTCTGATTCCGGAGATTTCATTTTTCTCGCTTTCAACATTCGATTGTTAACAACCCCGCCTGTTCCCTCCTTCCTCTTTTCTTCACAGCGATTTTCGTTTTTCCCCAATGAGAAATGAGAATTGTGCACGCCCCATTAACAAATCACTGTTTAAAACTAAGCTCGCCGGTAAATTTTCGCAGGGTGGCATAAAATAGTTTTGCTCCGATCCGTATTGTGCTGCAATCAGTTTATTGCGGATCCGCAATTAGGAACCCATGATGCGAAAAAAATTTCCGCTGGTGATGATCGCTTTTCTCGCTAGTGTTTATTCATCGGCGCAATCCACTTCCACGGAATTGCCACTCATCAGTGGCGGCGCAGGCCTCACTCTTTTTTCCGGCGATGTTGGCCACTCGAATCACTCAGGCGGTTCTTTCCGTTCGGCTTACCGTTTTGGCGTTGAACAACGTTTCGGAAATTATTTCGGCGCAGAAATTTTTGCGAACTACGGAACGCTTTCAAAAAATGAAAGAAGCGTTACACTGAACAGAAATTTCGAATCACCGATACTCTTTGTAGGAGCGAATGGCGTTTTCTATTTCAATAACGATATGATCATGCCCCGGAATTCCATCTTCGCTCCTTTTATTACAGCAGGATTCGGATTCATGACTTTCGATCCGCATGGCGACCTTAAAGATGTGAATGGAAATAAATATTTCTACTGGTCAGATGGTTCTATTCACGATGTGGATCAGAATTCTCCCATCGCACAATTCTCTCCGATTCTACAGCGCGATTACAAGTATGAAACAAAACTTACCGATAGCACGAATAATTATGCACGACACACATTTGGAATTCCGATCGGGATCGGCGCACGATTCAATTTCGGAAATCATCTCGGTGTAGATGTCCGCGCAAATTATTTTCTCACGTTCACCGATTATATTGATAATGTAAAAGAAGGTGGCAATGATTCCTGGTGGTGGATGGGATGTTCGGTTTATTACAAACTCGGAAAAGTAGATAAAGAAAAAAATGAAGGAATAGATATCAAAGCAATGTTGAATGAAGATTACGACGGAGACGGAGTAGTTGATGGAAGTGATGAATGCCAGGGAACTCCTAAAGGAGTGAAAGTAGATCACAAAGGTTGCCCGCTTGATGATGACAACGATGGCGTTCCTGATTATCTCGACAAAGAACCCAATACAAAACACGGCGCTATTGTAGATGGAAACGGAGTGACGATCGATTACGATAAGATCGCAGAGCAGGCGCGAAAAGATTCACTCAACGAAGCACAGCGCGATTCATTCGCTGCGCATCCGTCACAGCAGACACTTTCGCAGGGAAACAATGAAGTTCATACTGACAAGACCGGCGCCGATTGTATTCCCGAAGAATTCCGTGCAGCTGATGTCAATAAAGATTGTGTGATCACCGCTGATGAGATCAATACGGTGATCGATAATTTCTTTGACGGGATCGGTGACTGGACAGCAGATCGCATTAACCGCCTTATCGATTATTTCTTTGATCAGTGATAATAACACAAAAAGAAAACTATGGTCAGATCGCTCATCATCATTGTCAATCTTTTCATCGCGCTATTCGTGAAATTGATCACGGGTACTGATCCTACCGCTGATGTAAAAGCCCCTTCTGATGTAAAAGCAGGAGAACCTTTCACTGTTGAGGTCACTATTCAGACCAATGGCGAAACCGGATTTCTCCGCTATGCAATGAATCTTCCTGAAGGATGGACCGCAGAAAAAGTGGAAACCGATGGTTCTTCATTCATGTTTGAAAAACAAATTGTGAAATTTCTCTGGTCGCGCGTGGGCGATACTCCTGAATTGAAAATTTCTTACAAAGTCACTCCACCCGCAACAGCTTCCGGCACCTTCGAACTTTCCAGCAAAATTTCTCACACTGTAGATAATCTTCCCAGCAATATTCAACTGACACCATTAAAAGTGAATGTGACCGGTGAAAGTGGAACCCAGGTTGTGGATTCGCATACTGATTCAACAGCGAAACCTGCAGCAGATGTTCATGCTGACCGCACTGTTCCTGCCGATGAAGTTTCCGGTTCATTCGAAGTGAGTATTTCCATTGGCAAAGATGATCTTTCCAGCTTTGGAAAATTCGAAGATTCATTGCCCGCTGGTTTTTCTGCACAGGTAATCGACGCCGATGGATCTGATTTTAAATTTGAAAATAACAAAGCGAAATTTTCCTGGTGGGCATTGCCGCAAAAAAATTCATTGAACATAAAATATAAAGTCATTGTTTCTCCCGATGTGAGCGGGCCGCAAACTATAACCGGCTTTTTCTCCTATGTGGAAAATGGCACAGGTAAAGTAGTGCAAACCTCCGCATCGATTGTGAAAGTGAAAGAGACGCAAGTTGTTGTTGACAACCAACAGCAACAGCAACAGCAACAGCAGGCGAAGACAGGCGCCGGTGTAAAATATAGTGTTCAGATTGCAGCAATGAGTCGGCGTGTACCGATCTCTTACTACAAAAGCACTTACAGCATTTCAGAAAATATAAATATGGAACAGCATAACGGCCTCAATAAATATACGGTTGGTTCATTCACAGTTTATGGAGATGCAAGGAATCACCGTGAGGAAGTGAAGGCAAAAGGAGTGGTTGGCCCGTTTGTTACTGCCTACAATTCCGGTACCCGCATTACCGTACAGGAGGCGCTCATGATCACGAGCCAGAAATGGGTGCAGTGAGCATTCGTTCATTCTTGCTATTTTTGTATTAATGACCCATTTGAAGCTGACAGGCCTGATCCTTATCGGGCTGCTGACACCCCATCTGCAGATCAGCGCGCAAGAATCCTCGTTGACTCTTTCGCATGCTACCGGAGCAAAAACGGAGCAGAAACCGCTTGTCTTTAATCCTACGATCGGTGTGGGTACGGGCCTCATGTCTTACTATGGCGATCTGTATTCAAAACATCTTGTGAGTCCCTCTGTAAGCCGCGTAGGTTACCAGGTTATTATTCAGCAGGCGATCACTCCATGTTTGCGATTCGGATTCTATTCTATTTTTGGAAAACTCGGTGCGAATGAACATCTCATTTATCGTAACCTGAATTTTGAATCACAGATAAGAATGGGTGGCGTTGAACTCGAATATGATTTCAGCAATTTCATTGATGGAGGAAAGCATTCTGTTTTTCCTTATGTAACATTCGGTTTCGAATCCTTTGAATTTCTTACCAAGACTGATCTCAAGGATAAGAATGGAAATTTTTATAATTACTGGAGTGACGGATCCATTCGCAGTCTTCCGGAAAATGATCCGAATGCAGCGCTGGCAACTTTTCTCACGCGCGATTTCACTTACGAAACGGATGTGCGCGAATTGAATCTCGATGGTTTCGGAAAATATTCTGAGCGTTCGTGGTCTATTCCTGTCGGTATCGGATTTAAAATGAAACTTACTGATCAGCTTGATGCAAGAATAGGAACGTCAGTTCATTTTACAATGACCGATTATATTGATGGAGTTACAGATAAAAGTTTAGGTAATCGCGCCGGAACTGCGAAGAATGATAATTTTCTTTTTACGGCTTTATCTATCCGCTACAACATCAACAGTAAACAGGATATTGATACCTCGGGTGAAAATGAAAATAACAATGAGATTCTCGTATTCAATGATGAAGATTATGATGGCGATGGCGTACCCGATCTCATAGATTCATGCGGCCTGACTCCACACGGTGTTCCGGTTGATAAACTCGGTTGTCCGCTTGATGATGATGCCGATCACACCGCTGACTATATGGATAAAGAACTCGGTTCTTCCCGCGGATCTTTCACCGATGAGCAGGGAGTTACTCTCACAGATTCTATGATTCAGCATCGCTGGGATCTTTACAACGATTCAACCGGTGAACTTTTTGCAACGCATGTGATTCTTCACAGCGGGCAGGATCTCACTGGTACAGGTGGCGCCGGAAGAAAAATGTACATGGTTTCACTCGGAACTTACAGTAAAGGAATTTCCACAACCTTCATGACCAAATTGCTGAGTGAATCTGATGTGAGCGGTGTTTTTCTCCCCGACTCTTCTACAATTTATGTAGCAGGAAATTTTCCTGATGTTCTTTCTGCTGAGAAAAGAAGAAAACAACTCGAAGCGCAGGGATTCAAAGATCCGGTGATCGTTTACAAAAATGCAGATGGAAAATTCATTGAAGTGAAAGATATTTTTGTGAATGGTGCAACGGGCTCAACGGGAGCAACAGGAATTGTTGGCGCAACGGGAGCAACAGGAATTGTTGGCGCTACAGGAAGTACGGGAACACATGGTGCAACAGGAAGCACAGGCACACATGGTGCAACAGGAAGTACGGGAACACACGGCGCTACAGGAAGCACCGGTTCAACCGGAGAAATTTCCGGCGATCCCGGAGTTCCCGGATGTGATACCTGCATTGTATTCCGTGTTCAGCTGGGAGCATTCAGCCATCCTATATCACGAAGTACGTTTGCTGATGTGCCAAACCTTTCTGTTTTCAAAACGGAAGACGGATTGTACAAATACATGAGTGGATCTTATTCAACCTTCCAGGATGCAGCGAATGCAAAAGCGCAATTGAATGTGAAAGGATACAACGGTGCATTCATCACGGCTTATCAGGGAGGAAAACGAATTCCGCTGGAGAAAGCCGGCGCCATTTATGTAAAACACGAAAAAGAAAATCTTTCAGACAGCACGCAGCAGAGTGCCAACGTGAAAAATCTTATAGAATTCCGCGTGCAGCTCGGCGTTTTCAAAAACACACCGCCATCTGATTTCACTTCTAAACTCAGCAATGTGAAAGATGTGAAGACCGATGTTACGGCAGCCGGATTGAATCGTTACACAGTTGGAAGCACGAATGATTATCAGAAAATAGTTGCAATGAAAGACCAACTGAAATCGATGGGATTCGATGATGCATTTGTTATCGCTTACTTCAAAGGACAACAGGTCACAGTTCCGGAAGCGCTGGAACTGATGAAATAATTTTTGGTCGCCTATTTTTCTCTGGCACTGATTTTGGAATTACTTCTTCAAAACTATTATCATGAAACGGCTCTTCACCATCTTCGCAATTTTTCTCACTGCATTTGCTTTTGCACAAACGCAGGAAACAAAAAAAGGAAAATCGAAATCGAAAAAATCAAACGCGGAACAGAAAGAAAGTCCTGCGCCGGGAAGTTCTAATTCAAGCGGGGGGATCACGATCGATGAAGGCGGACAAAGCCGTCCTACTTATCAAAATGATCAGAAAACCACGGACAGCGCAGCCGTAAATCCGAAAAATGCATCCGGTGGCGGTAGCGGCGCTGGTTCAATTACCATTGACGAACCGGGACAGCAACAGCCGGATAAAAGCAAAAGTGGTTCTGCAAACAGTGCGCCTAAAGCCGACAGCGCTTCAACAGTTCCGACCGAAGAATTAGGCCGGCCGAAAAGATTCCGCCGATCAGGAAATTAATTTTTCTTTTCGCTGAATTTTATTCCGAAAGATTTCAATTCTTCCAGCACGGGCGCGTAGATGTCAGCGTGTACAGGAACGCACACGCCTGTACGTGCGATCTTCCCGGTGAGAATAAGTTTCACCGCGATCGCCGCAGGAAGCCCGACAGTTTTCGCCATTGCGGTATGAATTTCATCTTCTCCTTTAACGACAAGAGATGAAGTGAGATGATGCTCTTTTCCCTTGAGCGAATATTCAAAACGATGTTGCATCACGATCATGTCCTTATCGCCGTGTTGCAATTTCCATTTTTTCTCGAGCAATGCCTGGAGCACCTGCGCAGGTGATGCATTTTTCAAAATGAATTCATCATTCGAAAATATTCCGGTCCACTCCACTTTCTTCATTGCTTCATCATTTTCTTTCAGCCCGGCGAGAAGAGCCATTCTTTTTTTCAGCGAACCTTTTCCTTCCGGTAAAAACGATTCGCAGAATTGTGCATACGTAATGTTTTCTGAATCGCTGACCTTGTAACTGTCATCTGTGAATCCGGCCTGCACAAAAATATTCCATGCTTTGCAATATCCTTCTGCACGCAAAGTGCCACGCAGCATTGTTGGAATATTTTCCAGCCCGTAAACGCTGCGATAACTGAGTGAATCGCGGTTGGCATAAGCGTCGAATTTTCCGTAGCCATCCACTTCAATTGTTTTTGCTTCTGCAAACAATCGATAATAGGGAAGGTATTTGTATTTGCCATTCTCAATGAATTGTGCCGTGCTTTGTCCTGCAAGAATTACATTCCTCGGATTCCAGGAAAATTTATATCCCCATGGATTATCGTTCGATTCCGGCGCTACAAGTCCGCCCGTATAAGAATAGAATGCATTCATTTCTCCGCCGGAATTTTTTATCCGCGAAATAATCTCCATCGCCGACATGTGATCGATCCCCGGATCGAGGCCGATCTCGTTGAGAAGAATTATTTTTTTCTTTTTCGCTTCTTTATCGAACGATCTCATTTCTTCGGAAACGTATGACGCAGTGACAAGGCTTTTTCCAAGACGCACACAATCTTTTGCAACAGCGCCATGCATGGAAGCCGGAAGCATGGAAACAACAATATCGGATCCTGAAATTTCTTTTTCACGTTGCTTTTCATCGTGAATGTCAAGACGAAAACCATGACCGTTTTTAAAACTTTTCACTTTCGCAAATGCAGCTTGTTCATCGGCATCCCCCACTCTGATCTTCCAATTTATTTTTTTTCCTTCGGTCAGCAGGTAATGAATGAGTGAAGAAGAAGACCGGCCGGCACCGATGATGAGAATTGTTTTCATGCGGACACGAATTTAGGAAACATTCACAGCGGGAAATAAAAAAACCCGCATCTGATTGTGCGGGTCTCTTTCGGGGTTATGGGTTTTTCCTGGGTCAGTATTTTCCTTCAGCAATTGCAATTGCACCCGGCGCATCAGCCGTTCCGGATTTGAAAAGCGCTCCGTTCACCCAGATCTCCACTTCTACTTCATCGCCGGAAGGAATTGAATTGTGAGCTTTCACAGAAAGATTTGTTCCCGGTGCCGTGTTGAACGTGATAGAATTCTGAGTTCTGTCGTAGTTATAAGTTTTTTCAGTCATCGCCCCGTTTTCCATTACAGAATAAGTTGCAGTGAAATGACCGGAAACTGATGATACGCGGTATTCAACAGAAACCGTGGAAGTTGTTGCTGTAGTACCGGTAGTTGCCGGAGTTGGAAGTTCTTCTTTTTCGCACGATGCGAGAAAAAATGAGAAAGAAATAAAGAGAACTGCTGCGAGATTTTTCATTTTTTTGTTTTGTTTGCCGGTTTATCACCACCATTTAACAGGGTGAATTCGGGCGCAAAAGTACAAACCTCTTTCCTAAAAGTCAATACCCGTCGAAGAATATTTGAAGTTCGTCGACAGAACAGGATTGTTTATGAATGATAAATTTTTGAAAATCAAGCTATTAAATAAAAATCTCTGTTCATAACTAATATCATTTGGAAATGAGAAATCGCAGAATCCGATGGAAATAGTGCCAGAATCAGCCATTCTCGAAAAAATACTGAACTCAGAAAAAACAATTTTCATTTTGTGGAATGGAATTATTCCTCCTCATTTCTCCACCAGCTTAACCAGGTTCATTGCGCGTTTCATGGAAATAACAAGATCAGATGAAACGGCATGATGCAGGGTCACTTCTGTTTTTTTCTTTAGCGCATCAATTTCCGCAGCCGTCGATCTGTCCGTCAATAGCAACAGTTCATTATAAATTTCCAATCCCATTGCGGAAAACATTTTCATCACAGCGGTTTGCTTCGCAATCTTAGAAGCTTCACGGAATTCTTTATTCAGAAAAAGAAAAACGGCCTGTGTCGTTAAAGCTTCGGTCAACTGCGGCGAATCATTTTTCTTCAATGAAGAAATATACTCACGCAGTTTTCCTTTGATGAAGTCCGGATCTTTGCACGTCAATGTCGGCCACGAATAAGTATAGATCATCGCCATGTCTGCAAATCCTTTCAATCTTTTTTCTTCCTGGTGTTGTTCTTTCTGGAATTCTATAAGTTCTTCTGCAGTTTTCAACGCATCACGGAATCTGCCGGTGGCAATTTCTATAGCGATCCTATTGGAGAAACTACTCTCGCTCCTGCGTATGCGCAGGTTAGGCGTGCGATCCTGAATGCTCCACGCTTCTTTGAAAAGACGATAACAGGCCGGCACATTTCCTTTCATGAAATAATGTGTGCCCTCCGCCATATTCAGATAAAACTGCAGAATGGTCGCAGCATTTGCCTCATAATATCCAGCCGGCATTCCGGGATGTTTTTCAAGAAGACGTTTGAGTGATGTGAAATGACGGGCTGTTGCTTTTGTACTGCCACCCGGAATTCCGGAAGTATTCGTGATCACCGTGAAATGATAGAACAAACGATAACGCGGAAAATTTTTTCTTCGAATGGCAATGCGACGCAGATGGGCAAGCGCTTCATGCACGTGCGTGTGCGATCGCGCTACCACGTGCGAATACAATTTACGAACGATGGCCTGCATCAATCGCAGATCGTGAAGAAGTTTACTCGCTTCAACCAATTCATCAGCGAGTTTCTGATTTTCTTTCAGCACGTTCATGGCGAGATTGCAATAGATAAGCTGGCTCACTGCTTCCGGGTAGATCTCGAAAATATTCCGTTCACGACATTCATTCACCAGTTCTCGGAGTTGCTGCTTCGCTAATTGAAAATGATTTTCACTGACCAATTGCCGGCATTCAAAAAGTTTTTTCTCAAGTGGAAGTAATTTTCCGGATGATCTTTTTTCGTCTGTGCCCTGGATTTCCATCCGGTCGAGCAAGAGTCTCCGTAATTTGAAATAACGATTCCTTCTCACTTCAAAACCTGTTTCATTTCCATACAATAAACCGATCACTTCGATCATATTGATCTTCTTATCTTTTTTCTGTTCAAGAATTCCGATCAGTTTCAGCGCCATGGGAGAATCTTTCAACTCGTGCCGCAATTCGGATCGCTGCTCCGTACCGAGCTCATTATACCTGTTCTGTAAGAGTTGATTCATGAAAATAATTTTTATTACGATTAAACTATCTATAATGTGAACTCACAACAGACGTGCCAAGATAAGATTTCTCATTATATGAAATACTCCTTAACCTGATTTATGATTCTAAAATAACATATTATGTACACTTTAAAATTGATTTCACAGCGCCCACAACTACATTTGTTGCATGATCATTCCTCAACAACCCCGAATCAAAAAAGAATTTTACAACCACACGGAACAAAACTCCGGCGTACCTTGTTTCCGGATTCCTGTGAACTCACAACAGGTCTGGCACAACAGTTGAAATTGTACCTCACGAAATCAAAAACAAAATCCTCATGAAAACTTTTCTCCAGATCTCTGCAATCGCAATATTGTTCTTCACAACATCCTTTGCTTCTGCACAACAATCGAACAACATTGTCGTCTTCTCGCAGGACGGTTACCGCTTCACACTCATCGTGAACGGACTCAAACAAAATGAAAAACCCGAAACCAATGTAAAGGTGGTCGGGCTCAACGCGCCGAATTACAAAGTACGCGTGATCTTCGAAGACACAAAAATGGCGCCCATCGATCAAAACGTTTATATGATGGACGGCGGTGAGAATGTGACGAACAAGGAATTCACCTACGCCATTGCTCAGGGAAAAAATGGTTTGAAACTGAAAGGGCAAAGTGTTGCCGACATCACCGGGACGTCAACAAGTTCGGCAACACAGGTTGTGTACCAATACAACCCTGCCGGATCAGTCATGATCGGCGGAACAAGCACCACCGTTTCCACCACCACTACCGGAACCACAACAACGAATGATCCGAATGCAGGAAATGTTTCTACCGGAACAACTGTTACCGATGGAACCGGAGCTACAACCACTACCACTACAACCACTACTTCTTCTGCCGACGGCGCAAATGTGGGCGTGAATGCAGGTGGTGTGGGTGTGAATATCAATATTACAGGAATGGGCCCGGCAACAGGTTCTTCAACGACCACCACTACCACCACTTCTTCCACCACCACGTCTTCCAATACAAATACTCAATCTACCGGAGCAACAACAGCAAGTAATACCGCGAATGTTTGTGCATTCCCCATGTCGGAAAGTGATTTCACCAACGCAAAAGCGTCCATTGATAAACAATCTTTCGAAGAAGGGAAATTAAAAGTGGCGAAACAAATTCTCAATTCCAATTGCATGAGTACGGCGCAGGTGAAAGAAATAATGGGCATGTTCTCCTTCGAAGACAACAAACTCGACTGGGCAAAATTTGCTTATGGAAAAACAACGGATCCGAATAATTATTACCAGTTAAATGATGGATTCAGTTTTTCTTCCTCTACCGATGCACTTGATGAATATATTAAACAGCATCCGCATCAGTAAGAAATAAAAATTGCCTGCCTACGGCCCGTCCAACCGGGTCATCCGGGCGGGCAGGCAAATCACAAACTCAAATCCCAATTGACTTTTGTTTTTTGGGTTTTGGGTTTTTATTTTTTAAAAGTTTCCCGGAGAGTGCGGATGCGGATGTCCTTCGGGTCCCATCATGTGAAGCGCGATCGTGATCACACTGTCGAATTTCAGTTTCTGCTGATCAGTGCAGATCATTCTTAAAGAGCGGAAGTGATTGAAATTATTTTTCTCGATCGCCGCCTGGTCTGCGCCGATCTCCATCGTCAGCGAATTTACCAATGAAGAATCGGAATTATTCTTTCCGAGTTCGTGAATCAGCGAATCGCGGTGATCATGAATCTTCCGCTGCAATTCTTCCATCAACTGACGATGCGCAAAGATCATGTCGTCGAATTTTTTCTGCTGATCGGAATTCAGATCCAGTTCATGCACGAGAAAATCGCGCGGGCCTGCGTGCGGGCCGCCGGGCATCTGCATATCAGGGCGCATAGGCGGGAAAGGCGGACGCATGGGCGGACCATGATGGCGCATCACGAGTATCACCAGCAATGCAGAATTCAGTACGAGCAACAGCAGAAGTGTTGCACCGGTGAATTTTTTATTTTCTAAAATATCCATTGGGTTGTATGTTTTACCTGCACGCCGCAGGCAGGCAATTTACAATCTTGAATCTTGAATTCTATTGGTACCACGATGAAGTGTTATCGAAATAATATTTTCCGAGCAATTTTGCATTCATCGTTTTATCAGTTGAGGAATTCGAAGTATTGCTTTTCGGAACTTCGCCCGGAGAATCCAGGTAATTGAAAGCAGCGAACGCATTCACTGCAAAAAGAATAACCGCCGCCGCCCAGAAAAATTTCATAGCTCTTCCCGATGAACGTTTTTCCAGTTCCAGTTTCTCGAGAAATTTTTTCTCAAGATGTAAAGGAACTTCCGCAGGAAAAATATTCTCCAGCGACTCCATCGTCATCCTTGCTTCTTTTTCGTGGTCCGTTTTCATTTTTTTATTTTTTTTGTTCGCTGTACGTCTTAGCGCCGGTTGAAGACAAACAATTGACTAACTTTTATAATATTCTTCCAGCGATCTTTTCAGGTTCTGTTTTGCGCGATGGATCAGCGATTCCACAGCAGGTAATTTCATTTTCATCACTTCACAGATCTCCTGGTAACTCAATCCATCCACTTTGTTCAGCGTAAAAGCTACACGCTGATTTTCGGGAAGAACAGAGATCGCGCCGAAAAGAATTTTTGCCCGCTCTTTGTTTTCCAGCGCAATTCCGGGATGAACAAATGAATTTGAAACAGGAATCTGCACATTCATTTCCCCGTCTATACTGATCACATTTCCCGAACGCTTCCCGCGTTTCTTTGAACGGATATGATCGAGACATTTATTCATCGCGATCCGGTAAAGCCAGGTCGAAATTTTCGAATCGCCCCTGAACTTTTTTACCGAACGGAATACTTCAATGAACACTTCCTGCGCCACATCCTCCGCATCCGTTTCATGCTGCAGCAAACCCAGGCATGTATTGTAAACCTGCCTGCCGTGCAATCGGAAAAGCGTAGAATAATATTCCTGCTTTCCCTCCCGCAGATGACGAAGTAATTCTGATTCTTCCAACCCTCAAATCTACTGTTTAAGAATAAGACGATGTGAAATGGAAATACTTTCGGTGGCGAAACAAATATTTCAGAAGAGAAAAGCGGCAGTTGAAAGGAATCCAAGAGATCGTCTTAGTATGAACACAAAGTTTTTCCAACAATCATTATTTTTTGGAGCGCACCGGTTGCTCTTCTTATTTTCTCTGCTCCGGCTACCGCCAATCCCGAACGTGTTCGGGAAGTGGCGGTAGCCGGGCTATGCGTCATCACTTCATCACTTTAAATTTTCTGCTGTGCCTCCCTTTGAACTTTGTTGCCGTTTTTACTTTAGGGCATCTCTGTTCTACTCCCTCACAACTCCTCCCTATATTTGCATGATGTCAAAAAAAATTATCCTCGCCGGAACCATTTTCGCCGCGCTTTCCGTGTGCCTCGGGGCATTTGCAGCACACGGATTGAAAAAATATATTTCCACCGGAGAAATGGATGCGCAGATGCTGGAAAATTTTCAGACCGCCGCACGTTACCAGATGTATCACGCACTCGCGCTCGTGCTCACGGGAATTCTTCAGAAACAATTTTCATTCGGAAAATTAGTTTCAGCAGCCGGAGGATTGTTCATCATTGGAATAATATTTTTCAGCGGATCACTTTATTTACTCAGCATGCGCAACGTGATCGGAATGAAAAGCTGGGAATGGCTCGGCCCCGTCACGCCCATTGGTGGAATTTGTTTCATCTCCGGCTGGGCCTTACTCGCTATTGCAATCGCACGCTGCAAAGAAATTAATTCCAATGCCTGAATTTATTTTCCCAATCTGCAAATCTTCGAATAGCAAATCTTCAAATTTTAACTCCGATGACTGATTACAACACTTATAAAAATTCGCTGCGAAGAATAGCAGATCTCGGTTACACTACCGCCGTTCTTGGCTGGGACCAGGAAACCTACATGCCCGAAGGAAGCGCAGCCACACGCGCGCAGCAACTGTCCACACTCGCGGGCATCGTGCACGAGATGGTGACGAGTGAAGAACTCGGAAAATTGCTGGAAGGGCTCAACGCCGGGAATGGCCTCGATGAAACACAAAGCGCCAATGTAAAACAAACACTGAAAGATTACCGGAAAGCAAAAAAATATACGCGCGAATTCGTGGAAGAAATGAGCCGTACTGTTTCAGAAAGTTTTTCGGCGTGGCAGATCGCAAAATCAAAAAGCGATTTTTCAGTCTTTGCACCGCAACTGAAAAAACTCATTGCATTGAAAAGAAAAGAATGCGAATTGCTCGGCTACAAAGAACATCCGTACGATGCCTTGCTCGATAATCATGAACCGGGCCTCACCACGAAAGACGTAGAAAAACTTTTTGAAGATGTACGGAAAGAATTAGTTCCGTTTGTAAAAAAGATCACGGAAAAAAAAATACACAGTAATGAAATTCTTCACAGGCATTTTCCGAAAGATCAGCAATGGGATTTCAGTATTCACCTGCTGAAACAAATGGGATTTGATTTCAATACCGGGCGCCAGGATCTTTCTGTTCATCCGTTCACCACCAGCTTCGGTTCGCTCGACGTGCGCGTGACCACGCGCGTAGATGAAAATAATATTGCCGATTGCATAACAGGAACCATTCACGAAGGCGGCCATGCACTTTACGAGCAGGGATTGCCAACTTCCGAATACGGTTTGCCTTCTGCAGAAGCAGTTTCACTCGGCATTCACGAATCGCAATCGCGCTTGTGGGAAAATAATGTGGGAAGAAGTTTGATTTTCTGGAAAGGGCAATTCCCGGAAATGAAAAACCATTTTCCGGAACAATTGAAAAATTCTAAAGCGGAAGACATCTTCGCTGCGATCAATGTCGTTCAGCCATCGCTCATCCGCATTAACGCCGACGAACTCACGTACCATTTTCATGTGATGATACGCTTCGAAGTGGAGAAAGCGCTTTTTGAAAATAAACTGCAGCCCGAAGAAATTCCCGCTTACTGGAATGCACGCTACAAAGATTATCTCGGCATCGATGTGCCTGATGATGCGCACGGATGTTTGCAGGATGTGCATTGGTCGCATGGAAGTTTCGGCTATTTCCCCACCTATTCGCTCGGAAGTTTTTATGCCGCACAGTTTTTTGCACATGCGAAAAAAAATATTCCTTCGCTTGAAAAAGAAATCGAATCCGGAAATTTTTCTTCGCTACTGAAATGGTTGAGGGAAAATATTCACCAGTACGGAAAACGGTATCGCGCCGGCGAGTTATGCACGCGCGTCACGGGCGAACCGCTTAATTTTTCATACTTCATGAATTATGCAAAAGAAAAATATGGAAGTTTGTATGGGATTTAAAAGCTGACGCAACAGTACTCCGTCTTTCTTTCCCGCAGGAACCGAGCCATCATTATAAAAATCATGTACTCCATCCGCCCAATAGAATTATCAGACACAGCTTCTGCACTGGAAGTTTACAAACCCTATGTAATCAACACAGGAATAACTTTCGAGTACGAAGTTCCTTCTGTCAGGGAATTTTCCGAAAGAATCAAAATGAACGCTGCCGATTATCCCTGGCTCGTTTGCACTAAGAATGAAAAAATAACCGGTTATGCTTATGCCAGTAAATTCCGCCCGAAAGCTGCTTACCATTGGTCGCCGGAAGTGACTATTTATTTAGCAGCAGAAGCGCAGGGAAAAGGAATAGGAAAAATTCTGTACGAAACTCTTTTTGATGTTTTACGTTTGCAGGGATTTGTAAATGCATTTGCGGGGATCGCACTGCCCAATGAAAAAAGTGAAAAGCTGCACACTTCGCTTGGCTTCACAGCGATCGGCCTTTACAAAAACATCGGGTTCAAATTAAATCAATGGCATACCACGCGCTGGTTTCAATTGCAGTTGGCGGATTACCCAACACCACCATTGAAACTAAAAACAATACAAGAAATAAAAAACTCAGAGAAATTGAAAAAGATTTTGGATATTTCCAATGGAAAATTGAAAAATATTTCATGAACACTTTAGAGACTGTTTAAAATTTATTCAATAATAATTTTATGGAAGCAAGGTAAATCATCGCTTGACTTGTTTCCAAGAGATATTCAAAATCCTTACTGAGTCTTCTGAAGTTTTCAAGCCATGCGAATGTTCTTTCGACAAG
>JACQAM010000001.1 GCA_016194975.1 Bacteroidota bacterium | reverse complement strand
TTTAGTTTAACTCGGAAACCCACCTGCTTTGCAGGTGGTAATGTTCTGTTGGCTTTGCCGTAAATTTAGGGCATGAGCAAATACCGGAAGCAATCTCACGTGGTTTACAAGTGTGATTACCATATCGTGTGGGTTCCAAAGTACAGATTCAAAGTTTTGGCAGGTGCGATAAAAGAACTTGTTGATCGTGATATTCGAATGATTTGTGAATGGAAAAACTGTGATGTTGAAGAACTGAATGTTCAGCTTGATCATGTTCATTTGATGGTATCCGTTCCTCCCAAAGTGTCCATTTCTGAATTGATGGGAACTTTAAAAGGCAAACTTGCAATAAAGCTCTTCAAGAGTTATCCTGCGCTTAAGAAGAAACCATACTGGGGAAATCATGGATTGAACGAGGATGTGATTCGTCGCTACGTAAAATATCAGGAAGAGGAAGAACGAAAAGAAGAGAAACAGAATAAAGATTTTGGACTCTTTGAGTCCACTGGTTTATGAAATCCACCTGCTTTGCAGGTGGTCGTTTAAAATCTCAAATTTCCCCTCTGCGGCAGGCCTGCAAATCCTGAATTTACAATCTCCCCGCGATTAATTCCCTTAGCACATCATTCGCCCCGGAATAAATTGTTGCCGCCTGTGCACCTGCTAAAGCGCGATAAATATTTTCATTCGAGTCGTGCAATCCCGCTGCTCCGTCGAGGCGAATGGCGGTTCGCGCAACAACATCAAGTGCTTCACTGCTTAAAATTTTCGCTCTTGCCGCAGCAACTGTCGCATCTTTTCCTTTATCAATTTCACTCAACGCTTTGTAGGCGAGCATGCGCGCAACTTCAGCATGCACGTGCATATCCGCAATATGAAACTGTACGGCTTGTAGCTCTGAAAGTTTTCCCTGTTTGGTTTCTTTGCGTTTTGCATTCTCTACTGCATGTGTGCAGATCATATCCATCGTTCCGCAATGCATCAATGCAAAACAGGCGCGTTCCCAGTTCATGGATTGATGAAAGATCATAGCGCCGGCACCTTTTTTACCAATGAGATTTTCTTGTGGAACAAAAACATCTTCGAGAAAAACAGTTCCCATATTTGTATTCGCATAAGCGCCATCGAGGTCGAGACGATCGACATGCAGATTTTCCGAATGAGCAGGAATATAAAAACAGGAAACGCCGCCGAAGAATCCTTTTTCTTCATCGGTGAGTGCGTAAATAATGAATCCGCCGGCGATGGGAGAATTGGTGATGAAATGTTTTTGGCCATGAAGCAGGTATCCGTTCTCCGTTTTCTTCGCAGTTGTTTTCATATTGAACGGATCGCTGCCGGAGCGCTCCTCCGTCATTCCATTAGCAAGCAATAATTCGCCGGAAATAATTTGCGGAAATAATTTTTTCTGAAGTTCAGCAGAAATATTTTTCACCAGCGGCATCACGCACGCGAGCAAGTGCGCGCCAAGAGAAAAAATAAATCCGGGATCGCATTTTGCAAACGCAAGCCCTTCAAGTGATAAAGCGGTTTCCATTGCAGAAAATCCGGGTCCGCCGGAAGTTTTCGGGATCACCGCACCGGCAAGATCATACTTCGAAAAAATCCTGTGGTCAGAAATCTGATACTTGCGATCAGGACGGGAGCGTTGTGCTTTTATGAGCAGCAGCGCGAGATCAGAAGCATTCTTCTTTATCGCTTTTTCGTTTTCGCCCAGTTCAAAATTCATGGTCTGCGTTTATTCAACTTTGTTTTCCTTCTCACTGAATAGTCAGCCTCTAAGACATAAAGAAAATCGTACCATTAAACCACCCTGCTTTTCTAATGTGAAGATAGTCGTTCTGAGAAATTAGCGTAAATTTAACTATCGGATTCCCCAATGAAAAAATTTTCTTTCAGCATTTTATTTTTAGTGCCATTATTGCTTCCTGCCCAGCTCAATCACCTGCGGCCGGGAATGTCGCTGGAAGAAACGCGTAAATATTTTCCGGCCATGCGATCTGATTTTGTGGGAATGACATCCTGGGTTTATGGCGACGACAGCATTAACGGAATTCCGGGAAAAGCAACGTGGGTCATCACGCGCGACACACTTCGTTCGTATCAATTCAATAGTCACGATGTTCTGGGCCCATGCATTGTTCCTGAAAATAAAGACACTCTCAATGCGAATTTGCTGGTGAAAAAAGCAAATGAACTCGGAATCATGTACACGCGCATGTACGGGAAAGCGAGCCAGGGTGGAAAAGAAGAGAACAAGCAATATCTTTTTTACGGGCGATGGGAAGGATCGGGCGATCATCTTACCGTTTCGGTAGAGCGCCCTATTCTTGCCAATGTGCGAGAGGAAGTAAACGGACCGAATACTACCTGGAAAG
This sequence comes from Bacteroidota bacterium, assembly GCA_016194975.1. NCBI lineage: Bacteria > Pseudomonadati > Bacteroidota > Bacteroidota bacterium. The sequence goes on along the minus strand of JACQAM010000001.1, from coordinate 92,673 downwards.
GCCACTGTGCAAATTGTTGCTATTACAAATTAGTAGTGCGGGCCGAAGGAAAAGGAAAATTGCTTGGCGAAAAATTCGGTATTGGCTCTCCAAAAAATAAATTCAAAAAAGATCATCCGAAACAAGCGTCGCAGGTCAAAGATTTTACTGACAACTGGGTGATGAATGATTCGCTCAACACAAATTACGGGAATTGGAAATTCAGTTTTACCAATGGAAAATTATCGGCATTCACACTCGATGTTTATGATGGAGAAATGTATAAACACAAAACGGAAGAGGCGTATGAAGTGCTGCTGAAACGCGCAAAGACATTGACCAGGGAAGGAAAAAAATCTTTCGGTAAACCGGATAACGTTACCACGTTGCCCGATAAATATCCGGAACACGATATTCACCTTTATTATTCGCGTGTGGATTACGAAGCGAAGTGGATGCTGAGCGATACTTCTGTCGTGGTGCGGTTGTCAGAAACAGGAGGGGGCCAATCGGGCCCGCCGGTTTTTCACCTGGAAGTTTTGTATCCTGTACTTCCGAAATAAAAAAATCCGGCCCGCAAGACTGCTTCTCCCGAATAAATTCGGGAGAAGCAGTGACCAACGCACTTTTTTTAGGGATATCATCTTCAACCGATATTTTTATAAGGGCATCTCTAATAACTTCGAACTGCAGCGTTGGGCTACGTCCTCAAAATCCTCATTTACGAATAGTAAATTCCGGTTTTTCGGACTTGCCCGCCTTGCATTTCTGTGTTTTTAGAGATGCCCATAATCAATTTTTCCGCTACTCGTTTTCGGAAGTGTGTTCATGAAAACGATTTTATCGGGGATCATATAGGCGGGAAGTTGTTGTGCGCAGAATTGTTTCACCTCCATGAAAGAAGATTTTTTTTCATTCTCTGTCACGATGTAAGCGGCGAGGATATTCATTCCGTCATTACCGGGTTCTCCTTTCACTGCACATTCGATCACACTATTCATCGAACAGATAATATTCTCTATTTCGCCCGGCTCTACGCGGTAACCGCGGCGCTTGATCATGCGGTCGAGGCGCCCCGTAAAAACGAAATTTCCAGCGGCATCTTTTTCAACACGATCTCCGGTGTGATAATATATTTTTCCGTCGATGTTCACAAAAACCGTTTCACTGAGATCATTTCTCTTCCAGTAACCCTTCGCTACATTGGGGCCGGAGATGAGCAATTCCATTTCTTCTGAAATTTTATGATCGAGTTGATTGCATATTTTTCCAATAGGCCAGGGTTCTGTTCTTTTCGTATCGACAGGGCGCGGAATTTCAAAATGAGAACAGACGTTGGTTTCCGTTGGCCCGTAGAGGTTGAAAAATTTCGCGCGGTTCCAGGTGTTCATCAACTGGTGAAGAATTTTAACCGGAAAAATTTCTCCGGCAAAAAGTACGAGACGCATTTTCGAATGATCATTACGCTGCAGATCGCCGAAATTCACAAGCGTTCCCAATAAACTCGGCGTTGCATAAGTAACGGTGATCCGTTCCTGCGCAAGCAGTAAAGAAAGCATTTTCGCATTTTTGATGATGCGGTGATCGAAGAGCGAAATTCTTCCACCGGCTGATAATGCGGTCCAGATATCGAAAGTGGAAAGATCGAAGTGAAGCGGTGCGATGGAAGAAAAATGATCGTGTTCATTCACATTGAAAGTTTCCAGCCCCCATTGAACGAATGAAGAAATATTTTCATCGGAAAGGCAAACTCCTTTCGGAAGGCCGGTTGAACCGGAAGTATAAAGGATGGCTGCAATATTATCTTCCGGTGAATGATCCCCGGCAGGAAGAAAAGTGACGGACGCATTCACGCTGCTAATTTTTCCCGACGACATGAATTGTTGCCGGCAGGGAGTTTCCGCCGGGAAATAGTCCGGGTGTGCAACGAGCGCGTGCGGATCTGCATCACGCAGGAGTAATTTTATTCTTTCGGCGGGCAATTCAGGGTCAATGGGAATGCAGGTTGTGTTGGAATACAAACAGGCGATCATAGTAACCACCGCGTCTATCGATTTGGGAATGATCATCGCCACTCTTTTGCCCGGTCCAATGCTATGGGTGGCCAGAAAAGTTGCGAATGACTCTGCAGCGAGCGAAAGATCGTTATAGGAAATAGTTCTCCCCGAGGAATTATAGAGAGCAGGTTCGGACAGGGCGGTATGTTCCGGAAATTTTACTGCGGAAAGGCGGATACGTTCTTTCAGCGAAGGATAGCTCACTTCATTTTCGATTGAACGAATTTTGTCATTTGCGAAATGGTATCCAGGTTATCCTGGTCCACTTCGTGCGCTTCGAATTCAATTTTAAAATGTTCCTCGAGATGGCTTACGAGTTTCAATGCGACGATGGAATCCATCAATCGTGAACTGATGAGTTTTGTATCGTCTTTGAGTTCGCCCTTGTCATTTCCCTGGAAAACATTTTCCGTAATGAAGGTGCGGATCACATTCCTGATTTCGTTTTCGTTGCTCATGTCTTAATGTATTTCGTTCACCCGAAAGATAGGATAAAGTTCTGAAAAAAGTTTTTCCGCAATGAGCTGATGAGCCGCTGCATTCGGATGCGTAGGATCATCAACAAGTTTCCAGCGCTGGAGATCATCGGAGAAAATGCCATGGAGGGACATGAATGAGTAGCGTGGAGGCGCGCCCCATTGTGCAGGATCAGTTGCGAACTTCATGTAGAAATCAGATTCAGATTCTTCATCGGAGAGCATTGACGGGAGATAAACGACCAGAAGACGTGCATTCATTTTTTTTGCATCAGATGAAATTTCTTTCAGCGACCATTCCGAAATTTCATCGTCGAACGGTTCAAAACGGTTTTTAAGTTCCGCACTTCCCATTGACTGGCGCGCGCCTGCTTTATTTCTCACCTCGTTCAACTCGGGATAAATGAGATCGTACCCGCTGTGAACAAGATTCGCCATATAATCATCATTCCGCGAGCGATCTTCCGGGTGAACAAAATACAGGATGAGATCGGGAGAAAATTGTTTCACTTTATTTTCCATTACCCAAACCTGCTGGGGAGGATGATAACCGCCTACCGCAAAATTCAATACTTCATAATTCATTGTTTGGAAAGAATCATTCAGCATTTTCTCCAGTACAGTTTCGAACACATTTTTTTGCCGGACACCGCTTCCCATTTCATACGATGCGCCGAGAATTGCAATGCGGTAAGTATTGGCGGGTTTCTCCGGCGAATAATCTTTATCCCGCATTCCCCAGCGATTCGAAGTTATTTTCCACGTTCCAAGATCGGTGATATGATTCGGAATGATCTCGCGCATGAGCATGTCGTGCCTGCGCGAACACGAAGATTCAAATCCCGATTTGGGAGTTGGCGCTTCCAATGTCATTTCCCACGGACGACGGCCGCTTCCATCGGACGCCAGCATTTTATCGTAATAATTTTCAGTAGCATTTTCGCGTTCATCGAGATTCATCTGGTCGCGGCGAATGTCTTCTGCGAAATTTATTCCCGGAATATAAAAGGGATAACGTGGTGGAGATTTGAAAGTAATTGCGAGAAGAATTCCTGCGGCGATCAGTGTTACCGGCCATTTTTCCATTGGAGAAAAAAGTTTTTCAGAAACCAATGGAAATTTTGTATTCACATACGAAATGACAATTCCTGCCAGGATGATTAGCGCTACAGGTAAAATTATTTTTCCATTTCCGGCGTGGCCGAATTGCTGAAGAAGATAAAGCCAATCGGGCAGCGTGGCGCTGTTCCATAATGACCAGAGTAAACTCATAAAAAGATACATGCCGGTTATCCGCAGCACATTCACCAACGGATTTATTTTTTTATGCGCCGCAGAATTTTTCCGGTCCTGGACTGCGAGCCCGATGGAAATAAAAATTCCCAGAACGGTCCAGTAAATGATCCCGGTGTTCTGGATCTTCACCGTTCCCTGCAGCCAGAACCATTGCCAGCCATGAAGAATTCCTGTGATGAGAAAAACCACAAGCGAAGAAATAAGAACCGGTTTTTTTATTTTTTTTCTCAGGCGGAAATAAACCGGGTAATAAAAAAGTTTCATCACATATTCTCTCCAGTAAATATTTATTCTTCTCCAGATATCGGCGGGGCTGTTTACAAGAAAAACATTATTGAAAATGGGAGGAAGATCGAACCCGAGAATGCCGAGATAACCTACCGCGATCCACATCATGCCGAGCATGTGAAGAATGGCGAGATAACTGCTGAGCACGTAAAGCAAAGCGAGATCGGCATTGTGTACCACGGAAAGCGGCGGCGTAACCACGTTGTGAACGTAACGGTAAATGAGCAGTTGGATCACACCGAGCAGCATTCTCGACATTCCTTTCCTGATCACTATTTCATTGTTCGTGTTGCTGCGGATAAAAGTTTTGTAATCGATGATCGGGAAAAGCGGGAAAGCAAGATTCGGCAGCAGGAAGAGGTAAGCGAAATTCTTTACAAACGAATTTTCAGGTTTGGTGAATTTCATTTCATAAAGCATCACCAGTAAGCGGAACATGAGAAAAGATCCGGCAACAGGAATAATGAAAGGAACCAGCGGTGTGCGGATTATTCCTATTCGTAAAACGCAAAGCCCGGCAATGAAGATCAATGACAATGTGATCTTGATTCCCGGCGATGCGGACGAAGAAACAAATGCAGAAAATAAGAACAGGAGCAGGATGAGCGCCGTTGCGTTCGAAAAATCGAGAATGAAATACGCGCCTGCGCACGATGCCGCGCACAGGAAATACATGCGCGCATTCACCGGCAACCAGAAGTTGATCAGAGCAACAGGAAAAAGAAGAAGCAGCAATGAAGGAAGAGGGCTGGAAGATTCGAGATGAAAACGAAGCAGGAGAAAATACAGGAGCGCGCAACCGGCAGCCAGTGCGAGAAAAGTAAAAATCTTTTTTCCTGTTTTTTCTTCCATCTGAATTGCCCGAAAAATACATTATCTTTCATAATGGAAATCAAAATTCGCATAAGAGTATTCATCTTTTTATTGTTCATTATTCCTTTTGCTTTGCGCGCACAGCTGGACAGGATAAAGCCGGGCATGACAAAAAAAGATTTTCTCGATGAATTTCCGCAGGCAAAACCCGATGCTGAATTTCTGAATCACTGGTTTGAAATAGAAGACACGCTCGCAAATGTGCACGGAACTGCGATTTATCAAATGGAGAATGATACCGTTCGGAGTTTTCAGTTCCAATCCGGCAATCACGCAGGTCCTTCTCCTGAATTTCCAAAAGCAGACAGCACGGAACTTTCGAATATTCTGAAATCGGCGCGGATTGTTTGTAAAAGGAATATTGTTCTTTTCGGAAATCCCACGAAGATGATCGTCAATTCTTTCATGACGCCAGATACGGCCTGGACAACGGATATTTTTTATGCAGAATGGGAAACAGGTGATCACGATGTGTCTATGGAAATTTCACGCGAGGGAAAAAAGATCGATCTGCCACGGGAAAACCGGGAAATGAATGCGAATTATGATGCGCACAAAGAAAAACCAACAAGCGCCAATTATACTTTTTTAGTTACTGCGAAGGGAAAAAATAAGCAGCTTGAAAAAAAATACTGTGTTGAAAATACTTCTGCTGAATTGAAAGTGAATAGACCGGCGCTTAAGGATGATATCGAAAAAGAAATAATTCCCGGAAAAATGATTTATTCATTTACCGATTCACTTAAGAACCGCGAGGGAAACTGGAATTTTGTTTTTAAAAATGAGCAGCTCGATCAGTTCAGTTATGCGCTATATGCGGGCACACTTTACGCGGGGCCCGATGACGATGTGCTGATTCCGCGGGCGAAAGAGTTGGAGGCCGAAGCAGAAAAAAATTACGGTAAGCCGGATTCTGTGATTACGAATCCTTCTCCTTTCGGAAGAAAAGATGTGAATACGAATTGCTGGTGGTGCGATTTTCCGAGGTACGAAGCTTACTGGCATTACGGAAATAAAAAGATGAATTTAAAACTGACCGAGGTGGTGAAAGGAAAAGAACCGGAACATTATTTGTTGGAAGTGAATTTCAATAAGCCGGAGGATTGATTGAAAAATCGGTAGTGACTCAGTTTGGGTTTCAACAAAATTTTCTTTGTGAAACCTGGAGCCATCGTGGCCTCGGTTATTTCGTGGACAACAAAGTGATTTTTCAAATGGAGAATATATTCAAGGCCACAAAGTCACAAAGAAGTGTCAGAATTTTCAAATTGGTACACTACCGATTTTTCAGTAGCCGAGTTTTTTCCATAGTGCGGGAAATGAATCGGTAATTGTTTTTGCTTCAGCTTCTGGAAGAAAACATTTCCACCCGCCGCTTTTCCCTTCACGAAAAAAATATTTTCCGCTTCTATCGCGGAATTCACTGCCGGATTTTTCTTCTTTTTCTTTCAGTGCAGAAAATTCACTCGTAGCGATCGCTTCCGCAACCGTGCGTTTGGGTTTTATGGCCGCGAATGAAATAATTCTTTCCATTTCATTTTTTGTGTCAGCGAGCAAATCTTCATATTTCACAAGGAGAATTTTTTTCGGATTTTTTTCTGAGAATGCCAATGCTTTTTCCACATGCTCATTCCATTTTCCGAATGGATGAAGTGAATCGATCGCGTTTAAGTAATCTAAAATTTCTCCTTTGAATTCGCCGAGCGCTTTGTGGTAATGAAAAAAAGAAACGAAAACATCGCGGTAATCGCGCACCATGTAAATGCATTTCGGAAAAAGATCGAAGTAAGCGTCGTGCGATTTGATGAAGCGGGGAGACGAAAGTGAATTCACTTTTTCATTCGCCGAATAAATATCAGGAACAATGGAATCGATATTCCGGAAACTGATCTCTTTTTCACCGCTGATGAGATTCGCAATGAGAAAACGCATCCACGTGTTGCCCGATTTAGGAAACGAAACAATGAACGTGTCGTCTTTCCTGATCTCATCGATAGCCAAACGGAAAGCGCCTTCATCGAAAAGGCCGAGCTTCACTTTTATCCAGCGGAAATATTGTTTTGCCGTGCGGGGCATGGTGTGAAAATACGAATAGAATGGAGAATGGAAGAATGGAGTTAGTTATTATTGGCCGGGAACTTGTTGCATGAAAATTTCTTTGCGCCTTCGCGGTTAAATGAAGAAATTGCACAGGAAAATCGGAACTATCCGTTCTACCGGGAGTTTTCCCGGATGCGGGAATAATTCTCAGTTGTAAAAATTATCTTTACAGAACAATGCCCACCTTCACTCACCTCATTAATCCCTTCACTGCACCTGCGGGTAGTGAGCACGCGCTCATGCAGCCGATCACGTTCGCATCCATACTGCGCGCGAAAAAGGAAATCGGGGAAAAAGTAAAAGTTGAGTTGTGCGCGGTGACGTACGCGAGAGAAGAAAAAAATATTCCGGCAGAATTCCACGTTCTCCCGAATTTGCTGCGATCACTTCCCGATCTGGGCGTGAGCGGAAGAAAACTTCCATTGCTTGGAGAAATTCTTGCACGCGCGAAAGAACATTCGCAAAGTGATTATATCATTTACACGAACATCGATATTTGCCTCATGCCGGGATTTTATTTTTTCTGCAATGCGATGGCGGAAAAGGGACTCGATGCTTTCGTGATCAACCGCCGGAGAATTCCGAAAAAATTTTCTTCGCCCGATCAACTCGAAATGATGTACGCCGAAGCAGGAGAAATGCATACCGGTTATGACACGTTTGTTTTTAAAAGATCACTGCTTGATAAATTTGTTCTTGAAAATATTGCGGTCGGTGTTCCTTACCACGACACGGTACTCATTCACAATTTGTATGCGTTCGCAGAAAATTTCCGGCTATTCACGAAGAAACATCTCACCTTTCATATAGGAATGGAACTGGTAAAGGAATGGGGCAATGACGCTCAGTATCGCCACAACAGGAAAGAACTGAAAACTGTTCTGAAAGAATTATACCCGCATTTTAAAATTGAAAATTTTCCCGGCGCTTCACTTCCGTTTTTCAAACGTCATTTTAAATGGCTGATGAATCCTACATTTCATTACCCGACCCTGTTCAAACTCGATCTTTCTCAACTCAGTCATAAGCGCAGAAAATATCCTGTCGATGGAACTGAGCAGCAGCGTTATTTGAACCGGATGATAAGGAGAGTGAATTTTCCGGAAGAGGAGTAGAAGCAGGAAGCAGTGAAAAGAAAACCGATGAATAAAAGCGTTGGAAAATATTAAGGGTAGAATTCATTGATGGAAAAGAAAAATAAACAAAAGCTATCGCGAGGGCTTCGGAAGGGCTGATTATGCGTTCGCCACGCATTGTGAGGCCTTCGTACAATTCGTTTGTTCGTACTTCGTCCATTTCGTAGTTCGTACAGTAAACGGCAAAGTCGCAGGTCACAAACAGTAAACCGAAAATCCAAAATCAACAATCTAAAATCAACAATTTTCACTCCCCTCTTACCTTCGGAAAAAACGGAATCGCATTGATGAGTTTGGTGAAGCGCAGATTTCTCCTGCGGAATTTTTCAACGCGCTCTTTAAAATCATTTCCTTCTTCACGCAGCGTCGCTTCCATTTTCTGATTGATGATCTCGAATAATTTCTGATCGATGCGGTTGTATTCGATCACCGAATCGAGCGTTGTTTTATCGAGATCGGCCACGCGCACTCGATTCTTTGAAATTTGTTGCCGGCGATACCAGGGAAATTTCCAGTGGTAATGTTCCGCGATCAGCAAAAGCGTTTCATCAAATTTATTCTGGAGTCCCACCACGGAAAAATGTTTTTCAATATTGTCGAGCGCTTTCTGCAATGTGTTTTCATTTACACTTCCATAGGGAATCCGCAAATCACCGCTGATCATTCTCGTTTGTAAATTATCGACGTAAAGCAGGTCGCCGCTGTCCATGAGTTGCTTCAGCGAATATTTTTTTTCCGCCATTTGTTTTGCAAAATGATGTTGCGGTGTACGCAGTACCTGGTAGTAATGCGAAATGGTGCGGTCAATGGGTTCGCGCAATAAAGTGAAGTACTCGTAATTTTTTCCGTCGATGAATTCGTGTGCGCCGAATGGAACATGGCCGGTAAGAATTTTCACCGATTCTTTTTTTCTTCCTTCGAGTGTTTCCAATTTTTCCGGCCAGCGGATGGCATTGATCGTGAGTATATTTTTTTTCGGATAATTCCGCGCCATCACGGTGTGCAGGGTGGTGCCCGCCGTTTTCGGAATGTGAAGAAAAATAATTTTATCCGGATTCATTTCAATTTCGATTTGTAATAACGCCGTATCATTCCGCGGATCTTCCCCGGCAATTTACGCACCCATTTTTTTCTTCCTTCAAGTTCCTGCAATTTTAAAAGTGAAAGTACATTCGCAGCAACGTCATTTCGTTTATCCAGAAATCGCGGCAACAACACATCGATAATGAGAATGAATCGTGCTTCGTCAGTTTCATTCCACGCGGTGTGTTCGTAGGCATCGCAGAAAATGATCCATTCTCCTTCTTTCCACGATCGCGATTCCTCTTTCACTTTCAATCCGCATTGCGGAAGTTGCGCCGGAATTTTCAAACCGAGGTGACAGCGCGCCACCGTGTTCGTGTCGCCCAGGTGCGGGTGAATGCGCGTGTGCGGAGCGAGGTGGCTGAGTCCTGCAGTGAGCAAACCGGGTATTCCCGAAAGAAACCGGTTCAGTTGCGGGCATGCCGTGCAGTTTTCAGATACGCGTTGTCCCCAGAAAAAAAATTTCACCACTTCCCATTTTCCGCCTTCATTCACGAGCCCTTTATTGAAATAAGGTTCCAGCGAATTTGTTTTCTGCATCATCAGGATTTCAATTTCCTGGCGGATCGCTGCGTAATTTTTTCTTCCTTCTTCGAGCCAGGCCCAACCGGTTTCATCGAAAAAAGAGGGAAGTGCACCGGAATATTTTCCACCGTGATAGGAATACCACGGTTTTATTTCCACTCCTGAATCTTTTTCCCAAATAGCTTTCATCCGATTTTCAATTGAAGCCGCCGCCTGCTTTCCGCAGGAAGAGAGTCGTAAATTGCAATAATTTTTTCAGAGGAAGGATGATGCGGATCATTCAATGTTCCAAGAAAAACATCGCCGTACATTTTCACGAATGATTCGCGGAAGCGCGCCGATTTTTTTTCATAATTACTTTTCTCCAGTACATAACGCTGGTTCTTTTCATTTTCCTGTCCGCGAAGAATTTCATAACCGAGATTGCGGTTGAAGGCAATGGCCGGATAATTGTCGCGGACAATTTTCACGAATGTTCTTTCAAATCCCGTAAGGAAAGAAAGATCAGTGAGCACGAGTGAAGCCGCGAGCGGGACAGGAGTTTCCATGTATTTTTCATTCCAGATAAAAATCCCGCCGTTGCCGGTTTCTTTTTTTTCCCAGTCGATCTGCGCACCGTAAATGAGCCCGCATTTTTCTTCTTTGAATTCGATGATGAAATAATTATTGAATTCGTTGTCAATGGAGGCGAACCATTTTTCCTGCATTTTCACTGTGATCTCTTCCTGGTATTCCATGAAACGTTTTATGTTTTCCGAATTGCGGTGAATGCGCACCAGTTCAATGTCGTCGTGTGTGAGGCGAACCAAACGAATTCCGAATCCATCGATGATCATGGGACTAAGGTACGGGTTGGTTATTGGTTAGTGGTTATTGCGGTATTGGTATTTTAGGTGAAGTAAGTTAGAGGCTGTTTAAAATTCATTTTTTGGAATTGTTATGCGCCATTTTTGTTCAGCCGAGGCGCATTTTGCAGGCCATAGTGGAGCGACTACGGCCAAGAAATGCAACGAAGGATGGACAAAAATGGTGCATAACAAAACAGAAGGATGAAATTTAAACAGCCTCTTAAACAATACAATTGACCAATGGCAGCGATGACCACATAGAAAATTAAAATGTCTTTGCTGCAAAAGAATTTATCCTAAGCCGGTATTCCCGATATTTGAACCCGATGCCTGTCTTCTTCATTAAAATAAAATTGCAACTGAAAGGATTTTTACTCCGTTTGTTTTTTTTCAAAGTGGAGCAGGATCTTCTGAGAGGGAAACTGCACACGCAGAGCAACCGTCCTTCTTTTATTTTTTTTACGGTGCATAAAGCGGCGTCTTCTTTGCTTTCACAGCGGCTCGCTCCTTTTTTCAGGAAAAATAATTACCGGGTGGCTGATCTCAGTTCTTATTTTGCAAAAACCGGATTGCAGCGCCGCGAAAGTTTTCTTGCGGATGAAGATCTGCGCGCACGGGTGTTTTCGGTGAATGGAATTTTTCATGTGGCATTCCGTTTCCCGTTCAGCATTCCGGTTTTCAGCGATGTGAAAATTCTTCTTGTGTTGCGTGACCCGCGTGATGTGTTGGTGTCACATTACTTCAGTACAAAATATTCTCATCCTGCGCTGAACTCCGATTTTTTTGCGCTGAAAGAAAAAGCAGGGTCACTTTCCATTGATGAATACGTGAAATATATTACGCCCGATTTCAAAAAAAGATTCCGCACCTATCTCACGTGGATCGGCAAACCAAATGTGTTGTTCATGAAATATGAAACGCTCATCAGCGATCCGCAGTCATTCGAGGATTCACTTTCTGTATTTGCCGATCTGCCGGTGGAAAAAGGAGAAATTGTAAGTGAAAAAGATTTTATGCAGGAAAAAGAAGACGTGCATGCGCACAAGCGTTACGTGCGCGCGGGCGATCATAAAAATAAATTGCAGAAGGAAACAATTGTGTGGCTCAATGGGGAATTTTCGGAAACGCTGGCGGCGCTGGGGTATGAGAATTGAAATTTGGGATTTGAAATTTATTTTTTCTCAGGCTACTTCATCGATTGACCACGCCGGCCTTCTGTTCTGCAACTGGTAAAGTTTGTTGAGATATTGCCCGATGATTCCCATGCAGAACATAAGCAAACTCGTTGCGAAAAGAACAGTGACGATCGTTGCGGTGAATCCCGGCTTGGAACCGAACATGAGTTTTAAATAAATGAAACGCACACCGAGAACAAACGTTACGATGGAAGAAAATAATCCTACCCAGGTCATGATCTTCAGCGGAACTGCAGTATAATTGATGACCACATCGAAATACATCGTTGTAAGTTTCAGAAACGTGTACCCCGATTTTCCTGCTTTGCGCGGATGGTGTTCCACTTCAACGGTAGAAAATTTCGTGGTGTACCAATGGAGAATTTCGTCAATAAAAAGTTGTGCCTGGTGGCGATGCGAGAGAATTTGTTCTGCAATATTTTTTTTCATCAGCCGGAAAGAACTTCCGAGTCCTGAATTTCCCACGGCGATCCTGGAGCTTTTCTGAACGAACGAACTCCCCGCATTGCGCATGGAACTGTGTTGTTTCGATTCGTAAATTCCATAGACCACGTCTGAATTTGTTTCTTCAAAACGCTGAATGAGTTTCGGAATTTCAGCAGGAGGATGTTGCAGATCATCATCCATCGTAAGCACGGCATCACCCGAAGCAAAGCTGAATCCGCAGACGATGGCGTTGTGCTGGCCGAAATTTTTTGAAAGGCGGATCCCTTTTATTTTTTCTGCATTCGCTTCTTTCAGCTTCAGGATATTTTCCCAACTGTGGTCACGGCTGCCATCGTCCACTAATATCAATTCATAATTCTGTTTTCCGGAAAGTGTTTTATCAATCTCCGAAAAAAGATCGTTCAGTGTTTCTTCACTGTTGTAAACGGGAATGACAATGGAAAGTAAATTGATTTTCATACGCCGAGGAGGAATCCTCCGTCCAAAGTAATATTTATTCCCGTCACCCATCGTGAAGCAGGAGAAAGGAGATAGATGGCGGCGTTGGCAACATCATCAGGCATTCCCACGCCGAGCGGATATTTTGCAACATGAGCATCCATCGTTTCTTTCGATGCATCTTTTTCCGCGTACGCATACAAAGGGGTTTTTACCATAGCTGGAGAAATGCAATTCGCGCGCACGCCCTGCGGGTACAACTCGAGTGCGAGCACTTTCATGAATGCTTCTGTTGCCGCTTTGGTACCGGCATAAAGCGCTCCGCCTTTGTGCGGATGTTGCGATGAAATGGAAGAAAGAAAAACAAGTGAAGCGTTGTTGTTTATTTTTTTTGCGCGGAGCAATGCTGCCATCAGCAGGACCGTCGATTCATAATTCAGATTAATTGTTTCGTCAATTTTTTTCTGGTCAATGAATTTCACTGGAAAAGGTTGAACACTTCCTGCGCAATGCACGAATCCGTCGAGTGCAGAAATTCCATTCACTAATTTTTCACGATCCGCAGGAGAAGTGAGATCAGCAGCAATAATCTGATGATCTTTTCCAGAGAGTAATTTCAATGTTTCATTCAGTTCTTTTTCATTTCTTCCGTTGAGGATCACGCTTGCTCCCATCTTTGAAATGGAAATACAGATTTGCCGGCCAATGCCGGAAGAAGCTCCGGTGACCAGTATTTTTTTTCCGTCGAGATGAAAAGGAGTAGTCATGATGATTCAACTAAGATATTCAATCGCGGTTAAACAAAAATCACTTCCGGGCAAATGATCTTTTCAGTTTCGAGATAAGCGGATGCCCATGAAAGTCCTACGCCGAATCCGCTGAGCACTATTTTTTTCGGAGAGCGAATATTTTCTTTGAGTCGAGTGGCAATCGTCAGTGGAATAGAAGCGGAACTCGTATTGCCGAAATCGTCAAGTGAATAGGGAACTTTCTCAATAGGAATTTTAAGTTTTTTGCGGATGGTTTCATTCATCAACCGGTTGGCCTGGTGAAGAATGAAAAAATCAACATCATCGGTTTTCATTCCTGCAAATTCAACTACGGCAGAAATATTCGGCGGAGCTTCGCGCACAGAAAAATTAAAAACATCGAGCCCGTTCAGCCATAGATTTCTGCGGTGACGCATAATTCCTTTTTCTTTTTCTTCCTTCACATACGTTTTTTCGCTGATCGGATTCCGCAATCCTCCATCGGGAATGATGATCGCTTCATATCCGCTTCCGTCGCTTTGTAAATTAAAAAATATTTTTTTCTGCAGATCAAATTCAATTGCAGTTGCCGTTCCTGCATCACCGAAAAGCGGCCAGGTACTTTTGTCTTCGGGTGTGATCGCGTGCGTGGAAATATCGCCGGCGAGCAGCAATGCTTTTCTGAATCCGCCGGTTGCCATCATGGAAGAAACTACGGAAAGTCCGTAAACATATCCGCTGCAGCCGAGATTGATGTCGAATGCGGCAGTAGTTTTACTCAGCCCCAGTTTATTCTGTAGAATGACAGATGATGCCGGAAGAAAATGGTCGGGCGACTGGGAAACAAAAACAAGAAGATCGATCCCGTCTTTATTCCAGTTCAATTCTGAAATAATTTTTTCTGCCGCAGCTTTGCAAAGATCCGATGTGGTAATTCCGGGCGGGGCAATGTGTCTTTGGTGAATACCAGTGGTTTTCACAAGCATATTCCGTTCCTGTTCTGAAATTTTTCCGTAATCAGAATTTTTTTCTGACGGAAAAGGAACTGCTGCAGCAATTCCCATGATGCGCGTTCCGCTCGTGGAGAACATCGCCATTTCAGTTACGGCTTTTGATAATGCTGTAAAGATCGCTCACTGTTTTGCATACGCGCAGATCTTCGCCGGTGAGTGTCACGTTGTATTCGGTTTCAGAAAGTGCAATGAGAACGAGCGCGTGCATGGAACTCCATTCGGGCAGGTCACGGTAATTCGTTTCGGGTTTCAATGTACCCGGCTGAATTCCGTCGATTTCCTTTTCAATCTTCCCGATAAAAATTTCAATACTATCCATTATCACTTGTAATTTTTCAAAAGTAAGAATTTGCAAGGATCAGAATCGGGCAATGCATGCGCTCCAGGAAAGTCCCACGCCGAATCCGGCAAGTACCACGGTCATTCCCGGTTTTAATCTTCCGTTCTTCATCGATTCACAAATGGCAATAGGAATAGTGGCTTGCACAGTATTGCCGAATTTATCCATACAGTGTACGAATTTATTTTCCGGAATGTCCAATTTTTTCCGCAGCGTTTCATTCAGAAAAACATTCGGCTGATGAAAAATAAAAAGATCGATCTCATTTTTATTCAAATGTGCTTTCTCAAAAAGTTCATTCAGCATTTTCGGTACAATGCGCAACGAAAAAAGAAAGACGTTCATCCCGTCCATGTAAAAACTTGCAGGGTTGGTGATGTTGCCGTATTCATCTTTTTCATCCTTGTAAGAAGAATCACTTAGCGGATGTCGGAGATAACCGTCGCGCACAATTATCTTTTCAAAACCTTTTCCATCGGTGCCGAAAACGAATGGTCCAAGCGAGCCATTTCCCGATCTGGAAATAAGAGTTGCAGATCCTGCATCACCAAACAGAAATCTGTTCGGCCGGTCTTTCGGATGTATCAAACGGGTTAATGTTGACGCAGTAAGCAAAAGTGCGTGATCAATTTCATTGAGTTGCAACATTCCGTTAATGGCAGATAGCGCGTAGATGAATGCACTGCATCCGAGAGTAAGATCGAATGCACCGCAATGATGAGGAAGATCCAGTTTGCCATGGAGTACGCAGGCCGTTGCCGGTGTGTAGTAATCGAAATCGGCGGAGCAATAAACCAGGAGTCCCAATTTATTCTTGTCGAAATTCTGATCCTTCAAAAGCTTTTGAGCGGCTTTGAGAGCGAGATCAGAAGAAACATCATCTTCCGAAGCGATCGCCCTCGAAACAACACCTATTTTTTCAAGCCCGGCACCGATAGTTTCCGGAAATTCCCTGAAAAAGTCCTCGTTGGTATAGATTTTTTCGGGTTGAAACCAGGATGAGGATTGGATGGTGACTGACATGGAGGTCAAATGTAGGAAATGACTACTCGCGGGCTTAATAAAATCCGTTTTCGGAAATTTTCGAATGATTTTTCAGCCCATCCAGGCCACTTTTTTCTTGATTCAAATAAAATTTGCCCGGTCAGGTCAAAGCGCCCATTACTTCCTGATTTTCAAGAAAAAAAATTTTCACAACGTGTTGTTTATTTCGAAGAATTAGTACCTTTGCCCTCCCCAAAAACTGGACTGGGGTAAAAAGTTTTTGTTAAAAAATTGAGCATCAAATAATTATACCACTCATGCCTACTATCCAACAGTTGGTCAGAAAAGGTCGCTTCAGAGCTTCGAACAGGAGTAAATCTGCAGCCCTTGACAGTTGCCCGCAAAAGCGTGGAATCTGCACTCGTGTTTATACTACAACGCCGAAGAAACCGAATTCCGCTCTTCGCAAAGTGGCAAAAGTTCGTTTGACCAATAAATTGGAAGTAATCGCTTACATTCCGGGTGAAGGACATAATCTTCAGGAGCACTCTATCGTGTTGGTGCGTGGCGGTCGTGTGAAGGATCTTCCCGGAGTGCGTTATCACATCATTCGTGGAGCGTTGGATACAGCAGGTGTGGAAGGAAGAAATCAACGGCGCTCAAAATACGGAACCAAAAAAGCTAAAGTAGGTGGTGCAAAAGCTGCCCCTAAAAAATAAATCCTCAGACGACTAGCAGTAATATCCAATGAGAAAAGCAAGAGCAAAAAAACGTCCGCTGTTACCTGATCCTAAATTTCAAGATCTTTTAGTAACACGATTTGTAAATAGTTTGATGTACCAGGGAAAAAAATCCGGTGCCTACAATATTTTTTATGATGCGATCGAGATCGTTCAGAAAAAAGGAGAGCAGGACGGATTGGAAACCTGGAAAAAAGCGCTGACAAACGTTACTCCGAATGTGGAAGTTCGCAGCCGCCGGGTAGGTGGAGCAACATTCCAGATTCCGCAGGAAATTCGGCCCGAGCGCCGCACAGCTCTCGGAATGAAATGGCTTATTTCGTACGCGCGTATACGAAATGAAAAATCAATGGCCGGTCGTTTGGCAGCTGAAATACTTGCAGCGGCAAAAGAAGAAGGTGCTGCATTTAAAAAGAAAGAAGATACCCACCGGATGGCAGAAGCCAATAAGGCCTATGCACATTTCCGTCTGTAATAATTGCGGGGATAAAATTATGAGCGACTTAAAATTTACAAGAAATATCGGGATTGCTGCACATATTGATGCGGGCAAGACAACGTGCACGGAGCGGATTCTCTATTATGCAGGAGTCAACCACAAGATCGGTGAAGTTCACGATGGAGCTGCAACAATGGACTGGATGGTGCAGGAACAGGAACGTGGTATTACCATTACATCTGCCGCTACAACTTGTTTCTGGAATTACCGGGACAATAAATATAAAATGAACATCATTGATACACCGGGTCACGTTGACTTCACTGTGGAAGTCAATCGTTCGCTTCGTGTATTGGATGGTCTTGTTTTTCTTTTTTCTTCTGTTGATGGTGTAGAACCCCAATCAGAAACGAACTGGAGACTTGCAAATAATTACAATGTCACCCGCATTGGTTTTGTAAATAAAATGGATCGCGCCGGTGCCGATTTTCTGAATGTTGTAAAACAGGTTAGGGAAATCCTCGGTGGAAATCCGGTTCCATTACAACTTCCTATTGGGGGTGAAGAAAATTTCAAAGGGGTAGTTGATCTTATCAATAATCGTGGAATAGTATGGAACGAAGCGGACCAGGGAATGACGTATGATGTTGTTCCGATTCCTGCCGATATGCTGGAGGATGTTGCTCACTGGAGAGAAAAATTATTGGAATCAGTTTCGGAATTCGATGACAAGATCATGGAAAAATTCTTCGAGAATCCGAATTCAATTACCGAAGTAGAAATTCTTGCCGCGCTTCGCAAAGCTTGTCTTGCCAATAAAGTTGTGCCGATGGTTTGTGGGTCTGCTTTCAAGAATAAAGGAGTACAGACGATGCTCGATTATGTAATGGAATTAATGCCATCACCTGTCGACAAAGAAAATATCAAAGGAATAAATCCTGACACAGAAGAAGAAGTTTCAAGAAAGCCGGATGTAACGGAACCATTTACTGCACTTGCATTCAAAATTGCAACGGATCCTTTTGTAGGACGTCTTGCTTATTTCCGTTGCTATGCAGGGCATCTTGATTCCGGTTCTTATGTTTTAAATACACGTTCTGGTAACAAAGAACGGATTTCGCGCATTTTTCAAATGCATGCAAATAAACAGAACCAGATTCCTTTTATTGATGCAGGTGATATCGGAGCAGCGGTTGGATTCAAAGACATTAAAACCGGGGATACACTTTGTGATGAGAATCATCCTATTGTTCTCGAAGCAATGAATTTTCCTGAACCGGTCATTGGACTTGCAATAGAACCTAAGACGCAGGTAGATCTTGATAAGCTCGGGGTTGCACTTGCAAAACTGGCCGAAGAAGATCCTACTTTCCGGGTAAATACTGATGAAGATAGCGGCCAAACTATTATCAGCGGAATGGGCGAATTGCATCTCGAAATTATTGTCGATCGTTTGCGTCGTGAATTCAAAGTTGAAGTTAACCAGGGCGCACCACAGGTTAATTTCAAAGAAGCAATTACGGGAACAATTGAGCATCGTGAAGTTTATAAGAAGCAAACAGGCGGTCGCGGAAAATTTGCTGATATCAAATTTACACTCTCACCTGTCGATGCAGATTTTGTTCCCGATGCGAAGAACGGTGGATTGCAGTTTGAGAATGAAATTACCGGTGGAAATATTCCGCGAGAATTTATTCCTGCAGTGGAAAAAGGATTCCGTGCTTCAATGGTGAACGGTGTTCTCGCTGGATATCCAATTCAAACTATGAAGGTGATCCTCACAGATGGTTCCTATCACGACGTGGATTCCGATTCTCTTTCATTTGAGATCTGCGCTAAAACTGCTTATCGAGAAGCTACCCCAAAAGCTAAACCGATCCTGCTTGAACCAATCATGAAAGTTGAAGTACTTACACCTGAGCAGAATATGGGAGATGTTGTCGGAGATCTTAATAAACGTCGCGGACAAATTGAAGGAATGGATTCCCGCGCGGGAGTGCAGGTAGTAAAAGCAAAAGTTCCTCTTTCTGAAATGTTCGGTTACGTTACACAATTGCGTACGATTACATCAGGCCGTGCTTCTTCCACAATGGAATTTTCACATTATGCAGAAGCACCGCGCAGCACTTCAGAGGAAGTGATCGCAAAAGCAAACGGAAAAAAAACTGTAAAAGCATAACGTTCTTTTAAATAAAAAAAATATGAGCCAGAAAATCCGCATCAAACTGAAATCCTACGATTATAATCTCGTTGATAAGTCGGCTGAGAAGATCGTTAAAACGGTTAAAAGTACCGGTGCAGTTGTGAGTGGACCAATTCCGCTGCCAACACATAAAAGAATTTATACCGTATTGCGTTCGCCGCACGTGAATAAAAAAGCACGCGAGCAATTTCAGCTTTGCAGCTACAAGCGACTGCTGGATATTTACAGCTCAACTTCCAAAACAGTAGATGCTTTGATGAAACTCGAATTACCGAGCGGAGTTGAAGTAGAAATAAAAGTTCCCTAATCAATAGTGAATTAAAATCAATTCAAATTAAATAAAACAATGTCAGGCCTAATTGGTAAAAAAATCGGAATGACCAGTGTCTTTGGTGCCAATGGAAAATATGTTCCATGCACAATTATAGAGGCAGGTCCTTGCGTGGTGACGCAAGTAAAAACCAAGGAGAAGGACGGCTATGAAGCACTCCAACTCGCCTTTGACGAAAAGAAGGAAAAACATACTGCAAAATCAATGCAGGGTCATTTCAAAAAAGCGAATACAACTCCTAAAAGAAAAGTTGCTGAGTTCCGCGGTTTTGAAGAAACGAAGAATGCAGGCGACGTGATCACAGTTGAACTTTTCAAAGAAGGTGAACTGGTTGATGTTCGCGGAATTTCCAAGGGTAAAGGATTCCAGGGTGTTGTAAAACGTCATGGATTCAGTGGTGTAGGCGGAAATACACACGGGCAACATGATCGGAACCGTGCACCGGGATCTCTGGGCAATTCATCGAATGCAGCGCGCGTTATGCCGGGCATGCGCATGGGGGGAAGGATGGGTGGTAATCAGGTAAATATTCAGAATCTCGAAATAGTGAAAATTATGCCGGAAAAAAATCTTCTTGTAGTTAAAGGTTCAGTTACCGGTTCAAAAGGTTCATACGTTCTTATCCGCAAATAATATGGAACTCGCAGTTTATAATCAGGACGGAAAAGCAACATCAAAAAAGGTAAAGCTAAGTGATGCTGTGTTCGCTATTGAACCGAATGATCACGCCATTTATCTTGACGTCAAACAGTTCCTTGCCGCAAAGCGCCAGGGTACTCACAAGTCGAAAGAGCGCGCCGATATTGCGCGCACCACTAAGAAACTCAAGCGTCAGAAAGGTACCGGGGGCGCACGTGCGGGAAGTATGAAATCTCCTTTATTCCGCGGGGGCGGAAGAGTGTTCGGTCCACGGCCACGCGATTACGATTTTAAATTAAATAAGAAAGTAAAATCGCTTGCGCGCAAATCCGCACTTTCCTATAAAGCAAAAGAAAATAATATCACAGTTGTAGAAGACCTGAACTTTGACGCACCTAAGACCAGTAAATACAATGAGTTTCTGAATAACATGAAACTCGCCGAGAAGAAAACATTACTTGTTCTTGGCAGCAGGAATGAGAATGTGTATCTCTCCTCACGTAACTTGAATCGTGCAAAAGTTCTGCTTGCAGCAGAACTCACTACTTACGATATTCTTAATGCCGGAAATCTTCTCTTGTCCGAAAGTTCTATTGCAACTCTCGAAAATCTTCTTAAAAATTAAGCCATGAGCGTTCTTGTAAAACCGATCATCACAGAAAAACTGACCGCCAACGCGGAAAAAACAGGCCGGTACGGATTTGTCGTTCAGAAAAAAGCAAACAAACTCGATATCAAGAAAGCAGTTGAAAAAACTTATGGTGTCACAGTTAAGTCGGTCAACACGATGAATTATATCGGCAAAGTGCGTTCGCGTTACACAAAAAGTGGTATGCAGATCGGCGTGGCCAATCGTAATAAAAAAGCAATCGTTACACTTAAGAAAGGTGACATGATTGATTTCTATAGTAATCTCTGATAAATAAAACAGGAAATGACACTCAGAAAATATCGTCCGCTCACTCCAGCAATGCGTCATCGTATCACTGTTACGATGGATGACATTACCACAGATACGCCGGAAAAAAGTTTGTTGACAACACATAAACGTACAGGTGGAAGAAATACTACTGGTAAAATGACCATGCGTTATATCGGTGGCGGTCATAAAAAACTTTATCGCCTTGTCGATTTCAAAAGAGACAAACACGACATTGCAGGAACAGTGAAAACAATCGAATATGATCCGAATCGTTCTGCAAGAATTGCGCTCGTAGTTTATAAAGACGGAGAGAAGCGATACATCATAGCTCCGAATGGATTGAAAGTTGGGCAGCAAGTAATGGCCGGGAAAAAAGCCAATCCTGATGTAGGTAATGCACTTTTTCTTTCTGATGTTCCGCTTGGAACCATCGTTCATAATATTGAATTGCGTCCCGGACAAGGTGCGAAAATTGCGCGCAGTGCAGGATCGTATGCTCAGTTGAGCGCACGTGAAGGACGCTTCGCCGTTCTTCGGATGCCTTCTGGTGAAACCAGAATGGTGCTGGTTACCTGTCTTGCAACTATCGGATCGGTTTCCAATAGCGATCATAATCTTCAGAAGCATGGTAAAGCCGGACGCAACCGCTGGCTTGGTCGCCGCCCAAGAAATCGTGGAGTAGCTATGAATCCGGTCGACCACCCAATGGGAGGAGGAGAAGGACGTGCATCAGGCGGGCATCCAAGATCAAGAAAAGGTTTGAAAGCAAAAGGTTTGAAAACACGTTCACTTAAAAAAGCCTCTAACAGGTACATCATTGAACGACGTAAAAAATAATTAATAAGAGTTTAAAAGAAATACAATGGCACGTTCACTTAAGAAAGGTCCTTTCGTTGATCCGAAACTCGACAAGAAAATTGTCGCTATGAATGCCGGCTCAAAAAAACAGGCGATCAAAACCTGGTCACGCCGTTCTATGATCACACCGGATTTCGTCGGACATACGTTCGCGGTGCATAACGGAAATAAATTTATTCCTGTTTATGTAACTGAAAATATGGTCGGACATCGTCTCGGGGAATTCGCGCCTACGCGCACTTTCCGTGGTCATTCCGGAAACAAAGACAAAGCAACCAGTACAGCAACAACAGCATAACTAACTGAAAGTTTTTCAAATGGCACGCAGAAAAGAACTCGTAGCGAATGCACGTAAAGAAGCGATGAAGACCACTTATATCGCAAGTCTCCGGAATGTTCCCACTTCCCCGAGAAAGATGCGCCTCTGCGCAGATCTTATCCGCGGGAAAGAAGTTTTCAAAGCATTGAATATTCTGAGATTCACAGATAAAGAAGCAGCAGGGCGTCTCGAAAAATTACTGCGGTCTGCTATCGCTAACTACGAAAAGAAATCGGGTAGCACAGCGAATGCCGATGAACTTTTTGTAAAAACAATTATGGTGGACAGTGCAACAATTCTCAAGAGAATTCAGGCAGCTCCACAGGGACGTGCACATCGTTTAAATAAACGATCAAATCATGTGACACTCATAATTGACCAGATCACAAACGCTTAATTACTATAAAAGAGAAAACAGAATGGGACAAAAAGCTAATCCAATAGGCAACAGGCTCGGTATCATCCGCGGATGGGAATCGAATTGGTTCGGAGGAAAGAACTATGCAGATAAACTGGTGGAGGATGAAAAGATCCGCAATTATCTGAAAGCGCGTCTTGCCAAAGGCAGCATCTCTAAAATTGTGATCGAGCGCACCATGAAACTCATTACGGTAACTATTCATACCGCACGCCCCGGAATCATCATTGGAAAAGGCGGAAAAGAAGTGGATAAATTGAAAGAAGAGATCAAGAAACTCACGAAGAAAGAAGTGCAGATCAATATTTTCGAGATCAAACGTCCTGAACTCGACGCAAGGCTTGTTGCTGATAGCATCGCCCGCCAGATCGAAGGTCGCATCTCGTTCCGCCGCGCAATTAAAATGGCGATCGCTTCTACTATGAGAATGGGTGCTGAAGGAATAAAAGTAAAATGTTCAGGCCGTCTTGCTGGTGCAGAGATCGCAAGGGTTGAAGGGTACATGGAAGGACGCGTTCCGCTTCACACGCTTCGCGCTGATATTGATTATGCACTTTCAGAAGCTCATACTTCCTATGGAAGGATCGGTGTGAAAGTGTGGATCTGCAAAGGAGAATTGTATGGCAAGAGAGATCTTTCTCCTAATGCACAGAATTCAGCAAGAGAGAAAAAAGGACCCTCTTCCGGCGGAAGCCGCGGTAATCGCCAGCGCCGTCCACGTAAAGAAGGTGCAGGTGAATCGAAATAATTCAGAGAATATTAACGCCATAGCATTATCATAAAATGTTACAACCGAAAAGAACAAAATTCAGGAAACAGCATAAGATGAAGATCCACGGAAAAGCAACTCGTGGTCATTCGATCGCTTTCGGATCATTCGCATTGAAAGCTGTGGAAGAATGTTGGGTTACGGGCAAACAATTGGAGGCTGCCCGTGTTGCGATGACCCGTTTCCTCAAACGCGAAGGCCAGGTTTGGATCCGCGTATTCCCTGATAAACCGATCACCCGAAAACCAGCTGAAGTTCGTATGGGAAAAGGAAAAGGTGCACCTGAATACTGGGTTGCAGTTGTGAAAGAAGGAACCATTCTTTTCGAAGCCGACGGCGTTCCTGTTGCTACTGCAAAAGAAGCGTTGCGCCTTGGTGCACAAAAACTTCCTGTTACAACTAAATTCATCGTTCGTCCTGACTACACTCCTGAAAACGCTTAATAAAAATATTCTTAGCAATGAACCAGAAAGAAATACAGCAGTTGTCTGATACCGAATTGAAAGATCGCCTGGCAGAAGAAAAAGGCCAATTGGTGAAAATGAAAGTCAACCATGCGGTTTCGCCGATCGA
Organism: Bacteroidota bacterium; assembly: GCA_016194975.1. NCBI lineage: Bacteria > Pseudomonadati > Bacteroidota > Bacteroidota bacterium. The sequence continues at coordinate 68,634 of JACQAM010000001.1, read as the reverse complement.
AAACCCGCTCAAGATAAGAACGGCACGGCGTACTATAGCGCGCATTCAAACGGAGATCAATAAACGTGCTACCGCTGCCAACTAAATATTGATAAAAGTCATTCTGAAAAACAAAATGGAAAATACACTCAAAAGGGCCGACCGCAAGGAAAAAACCGGAACAGTTATCAGTAACAAAATGCAGAAGTCAATTGTTGTTGCTGTTGAGCGGAAAGTAAAACATCCGAAGTATGGTAAGTACGTCAAGAAGACGTCTACCTTCATGGCGCATGATGAAAAAAACGAATGCAATATTGGCGACACGGTGCGCATCATGGAAACAAGACCACTCAGTAAAAATAAAACCTGGCGCCTGGTTGCGATCGTAGAGCGTGCAAAATAATTATTCAATCATTTCAAAAGTAGTTGAGCGATGATACAACAGGAATCCAGGCTTTCAGTAGCTGACAACAGCGGAGCAAAAGAAGTGCTCTGCATTCGCGTACTTGGCGGAACCAAAAAAAGATATGCTTCTATTGGAGATAAAATTGTTGTTTCTGTAAAGAATGCAATCCCCTCAGGAAACATCAAAAAGGGAACGGTTTCCAAAGCTGTTGTGGTCAGAACCAGCAAAGAGATCCGCCGTCCCGATGGATCCTATATCCGTTTCGATGATAATGCATGTGTTCTTCTGAATGCACAGGACGAATTGCGGGGAACGCGCATCTTCGGACCAGTGGCGAGAGAATTGCGCGAAACAAATTATTCAAAGATCATTTCACTTGCACCCGAAGTGCTTTAATTTTAATACGATGTCTAAACTCAAAATAAAAAAAGGCGACACCGTTGTTGTGATAACCGGAGAACACAAAAGTGCCGATACACAATACAAAGTCGTTTCAGTCGATCAATCATCGAACCGCGCTGTGCTCGAAGGATTGACTGTGAAAAAACATACAAAGCCGACTGCAAAATATCCTCAGGGAGGAATTGTGGATGTTGCTGCAACAATTCATATTTCAAACCTGATGCTCGTTGGCCCTGATGGAACTCCTACACGCGTAGGTCGTCGCGTAAATGAAGAAACAGGTAAACTGGAACGTTACTCAAAAAGATCAGAGGAGGTTATCAAATAATGGCTACTACAACTTACACTCCGAGAATGAAAAAATTCTACCGTGAAACGGTAGTTCCTGCCTTGCAGAAAAAATACAATTTCACAAGCTCCATGCAGGTGCCGCGTATAGAAAAGATCTGTATCAACCAGGGCATCGGCGATGCGGTTTCTGATAAAAAACTTATCGAAGGAGCTATCAAAGAACTCGGACAGATAACAGGCCAGCGTCCGGTTTCAACAATATCAAGAAAAGATATTTCCAATTTTAAACTTCGCAAAGGAGTTCCTATAGGTGTAAAAGTCACTTTGCGAGGCGATAAAATGTATGAGTTTCTGGATCGCCTTATTTCTGCTTCCTTACCAAGAATCCGTGATTTTCGTGGAATAAATGAAAAAGGTTTTGATGGTCGCGGAAATTATACACTCGGTATCACAGAACAGATCATTTTTCCTGAAATCGATATTGACAAGGTGAATAAGATAATGGGAATGGACATCACATTCGTTACCAATACAGAATCGGATGAAGAAGCAAAATCACTTCTTGCTGAGTTCGGTTTACCGTTCAAGAATAATAAAAAATAACTATCTTTGCAGCCCCTTTAAGGAAAACATGGCAAAAGAATCAATGAAAGCACGGGAAGTAAAACGCCGCAAACTTGTGGATCGTTATGCTGAAAAGCGTGCCCAACTCAAAAAAGAAGGCAAGTGGTCAGAACTGGCATTACTTCCTCGAAACTCTTCAAAAGTTCGCCTCCGTAACAGGTGCAAACTCACAGGAAGACCTCGCGGATACAGCCGTCAATTCGGACTTTGCCGGAATATGTTACGCGATCTTGCTCTCAACGGTAAGATTCCCGGATTAACCAAGGCTAGCTGGTAAGCACGAAGCAGCCATTCTCCGCCAGAAAATTGGCGGACGCAAGTAATTGCGTTTTGTATAATTATCCTGCGTGCGGGATAAAATATAAGACAAAAAAAAATGACAGATACCATTTCCGATTACCTGACCCGAGTCAGGAATGCGATTAAAGCAAGTCATCGCGTTGTGGAAGTTCCCGCTTCCAGGATGAAAAAAGAGATCACCAAGATCTTATTTGAGAAAGGATATATTCTCAATTATAAATTTGATGAAGCTGAAAAAGCACAGGGAACAATCAAGATCGCTCTGAAGTACCATCCTGTTACTAAACAATCTGCTATTCGCGGACTTGTTCGCATTTCTTCTCCAGGACTTAGAAAATATTCCGGCGTTAATCGCATGCCGCGGGTTCTTAACGGACTCGGTATTGCCATCCTTTCCACTTCCAAAGGTGTAATGACCGATAAGGAAGCAAAAAAAGAAAATGTCGGCGGGGAAGTACTTTGTTATGTCTATTAATAATTCACGAAGAAGCAAAAGCCATGTCACGAATAGGTAAACTTCCGATCACTCTGCCCAAAGGCGTTGATGTCAGCGTCAATGAAAAGAATGTGGTCACCGTTAAAGGTGTTAAAGGAGAATTGAAGAGAACGCTTGATCCTGCCATTTCTGTAAAAGTGGAAAATGGTGTGGTAACGCTTAGTCGTCCTACCGAACAGAAGCGCCATAAAGCATTACACGGTTTGTATCGCGCTTTGATCGCAAATATGATAGATGGGGTTGCTCGTGGTTATAAAACCGAACAGGAATTGGTCGGTGTAGGATATCGCGCACAGGCAAAAGGTCAGCAACTTGAATTGACACTTGGTTATTCGCATAACGTAATTTTCGAATTGCCAAAAGAGATTAAGATCGCAACAACTGCAGAAAAAGGTCAGAATCCAAAGATCATTCTTGAATGTGCAGATAACGAATTACTCGGACTGGTTTCTGCAAAGATCCGGTCGTTGCGTAAACCAGAACCTTACAAAGGAAAAGGAATAAAATATGTTAACGAGATCCTGCGTCGTAAAGCTGGAAAAGCAGCAGGTAAATAATAAATGAAATAAACAGTTTCGGCAAAAACCGAGACAAGACAAGATAAAAATGGCTATTACAAAATCACAACGCAGAGACCGTATCCGGATGAGGATTAGAAAACGATTATCCGGCTCGTCCGCTTCTCCCCGATTGAGCGTTTATCGCAGCAATAAAGAAATTTATGTGCAGCTCATTGATGATGTAAAAGGAGTAACACTCGCTACTGCTTCTTCAATGGAGAAAGAGATCGCTTCGAAGAAGATCAACAAGATCGAAAAAGCTAAACTGGTTGGCGCTGCCATTGCAAAAAAAGCAGTTGCTTCTGGTTTTCAGGTTGCTGTTTTCGATCGCGGTGGTTATCTCTTTCACGGTCGCGTAAAAGCGCTCGCTGATGCAGCACGTGAGAATGGATTGAAATTCTGATTTATCGAACACAAAAAGAAACTGAACTAAATAAAATGGCAAACGGAAACGTAAGACGTGTAAAGTCAAGCGACATTGAACTTAAGGACCGCTTGGTCGCAGTTCAGCGCGTTACCAAGGTTACTAAAGGTGGCCGCACATTTTCATTCACCGCCATCGTTGTCGTTGGTAATGAAAAAGGTGTTGTCGGTTATGGACTTGGTAAAGCGAAAGAAGTAACTGATGCTATCACCAAGGCTATCGAAGACGCGAAAAAGAACCTGATGAAAGTTTGCATTGTAAATGGAACAGTGCCTCATGCACAACAGGGAAAATTTGGTGGCTCGTTGGTATTTCTTAAGCCAGCTTCACATGGTACCGGCGTTATTGCAGGTGGTGCCATGCGGGCAGTGCTTGAAAGCGTTGGAATCACAGATGTGCTAGCAAAAAGTAAAGGATCATCCAATCCACACAACGTTGTGAAAGCTACAATGGATGCGCTCATGCAGATGCGCGATGCATTCACCATTGCACAGCAACGCGGAATCACACTCGAAAAAGTATTCAACGGATAAATCAATTCACTATGTCAAAGATCCGCATCACACAGATAAAAAGTTGCATCGATTATCCCGAGCGCCAGAAGCAAACACTTCTTGCATTGGGATTGAAAAGAATGCATCGTTCCGTAGAAAAAAATTCCACACCACAGGTACAGGGAATGATCGCCCGTGTGCAGCACCTGGTGAAAGTTGAAAATATTTAACTGCTAACGAAGAATCGCAATGAACTTAAGTAATCTTAAACCGGCAAAGGGCTCAACCAAGCACGAAGGCAAACGCAAAGGGCGCGGACAAGGTTCCGGCAAAGGCGGAACATCTGCACGTGGTCACAAAGGAGCGCAATCCCGCTCCGGATATTCTTCCAAACGCGGATTCGAAGGCGGACAAATGCCGTTGCAGCGCCGGTTACCGAAATTCGGTTTTACCAATATGAATCGTGTTGAATACAAAGGCATCAACCTTGATTCATTGCAGATACTCGTTGAAAAAAGAAAATTGAAATCCGTTTCGCCCGAAATTCTCATTGAGAATGGATTGGCTAACAAAAATGATAAAGTGAAAATTCTTGGTCGCGGCGAATTGAAATCAGGAATTGAAATTAAAGCACATGCATTTTCTGCTTCGGCTAAAGCAGCCATTGAAGCAAAAGGCGGTTCAGCGATAACGCTCTGATATGAAGAAATTCATTGGTACCATAAGGAATATTTTTTCCATCGAGGAACTTCGCCAGCGTATCCTTTACACGCTTGGCTTCCTGCTGATTTATCGTCTCGGAAGTTACGTGGTAATTCCCGGTGTCGATCCGGAAGCTTTACGACGTTCTCATACGAATGACGAAGGGATTCTGCAACTCATCAATATTTTTGCGGGAGGAGCTTTCTCACGTGCTTCTATTTTTGCACTTGGCATCATGCCGTACATTTCTGCTTCTATTATTCTCCAGTTATTGACAATGGCGTTACCTCATTTTCAGCGTTTGCAGCGTGAGGGGGAAAGCGGCAGAAAAAAAATCAATCAGTATACGCGTTACCTTACCATCATTATCACTGCTATGCAGGCTGTCGGATATCTCGCTTCACAAGTTGCAGATAAAACAGGTGCTGTGCGTGATCAATCTACCTTCTGGTGGTTCGAAGCTGTTTTTATTCTCGTAACAGGAACTGTTTTCGTGATGTGGCTAGGCGAAAAAATTACAGACAAAGGAATCGGTAATGGAATTTCGCTGATCATTATGATAGGAATTGTGGCGCGACTTCCGTTTGCTATTTCAACTGAATTCGGTTCACGTTTAGAATCAACAGGCGGCGGACTAATCATGTTCCTTGTGGAGCTGGCGGTTTTGCTTTGTGTTGTCGTAGGTTGTATTCTGCTCGTGCAGGGAACGCGGAGAATTCCTATTCACTTTGCAAAAAGAATAGTAGGTAATCGTCAATACGGCGGACAAAGAAATTACATTCCTCTTAAAGTGAATGCGTCTGGTGTAATGCCCATCATATTTGCTCAGGCTATCGTAATGATACCGATACAACTCGCCGGATTTGCAACCCGGAATTCAGAAGGCGAAGTGAGTTGGTTTGTGCGCGAATTCGGAAACCACTATGGAATCTGGTATAATGCATTTACGGCATTGCTCATTGTTGTATTCACTTATTTCTATACTGCGATCACCGTCAACCCGAATATGATGGCAGAGGAAATGAAACGAAATGAAGGATACATTCCCGGAGTAAAACCCGGAAAGAAAACAGCGGAATATATCGACATGATCATGTCTCGAATTACCTTACCCGGAGCTCTTATGCTCGCAGTTGTTGCGATCCTTCCTGCAATCGTAATTCATTTTGGCGTGTCGAACGAATTTGCACAATTCTACGGTGGTACAAGTATTCTTATTCTCGTAGGCGTTGTGCTCGATACTTTACAACAAATTGAAAGTTATCTTCTCATGCGTCACTACGATGGTCTGATGAAATCAGGTCGAATCAAAGGCCGTTCATCCGTTGGTATGACTGCTACAGCACAGTACTAAAGAATGATCAAGTACAAATCGCACGAAGAAATAGAATTAATACGACGTAGTTCTTTACTTGTTGGAAAAACACTCGCAACTGTAGCACGGGAAATCATCCCCGGAAAAACTACTGCTGCCATCGATAAACTGGCGGAGGAATTCATTATGGATAATGATGGAAAACCAGCGTTCAAAGGTTATCGCGGATTTCCCGGAACACTTTGCATTTCTGTAAATGCTCAAGTGGTTCACGGAATCCCCGGAAAATATGAACTAAAAGATGGCGACATTGTTTCAGTGGATTGTGGTGTGCTGATGAATGGTTATTACGGAGACAGCGCATTTACTTTTCCTGTCGGTGATGTGAAACCTTCTGTCTTGAAGCTCCTTCGCGTTACTAAGGAATGCCTGCTTCTTGGAATAGAGCGCGCATCTATCGGTGGAAGGATCGGCGACATCAGCGAAACAGTTCAGCTTAACGCGGAAAAAAATGGATTCTCCGTGGTGCGCGAATTGGTTGGTCACGGTGTTGGGAAACATCTGCACGAAGAACCTGAAGTTCCTAATTATGGAAAAAGGGGAAGCGGACCGAAACTCGCCGAAGGACTGGTCATAGCAATAGAACCCATGATTAATATGGGGAAGCGAAATGTTCGCCAGGAATCAGATGGATGGACCATCACAACAGCAGATGGAATGCCGAGCGCTCACTATGAGCACACGATAGCCGTCACTAAAGGGAAAGCCGACATTCTTTCCTCTTTTGAAGAAATAGAAAATGTTCTGAAAGAAATGAAAATTGAATTATAAAGCATGGCGAAAACACCATCAATTGAGCAGGACGGCACGATCATCGAAGCGCTCTCTAACGCGATGTTCCGCGTAGAGCTTGAAAATGGTCACGTGATTACTGCGCATATTTCGGGAAAGATGAGGATGCATTATATCAAGATCCTTCCCGGAGATAAAGTAAAAGTGGAAATATCACCGTATGATCTCACCAAAGGAAGAATATCATACCGTTATAAATAAAATCAAGAAGTTGAGTAAACCTGAAATAACTATACAATGAAAGTCAGAACATCAATCAAGAAAAGAAGTCCCGAATGCATTGTGGTTCGCCGCAAAGGACGTCTTTATGTGATCAATAAAAAGAATCCGAAATTCAAACAGCGTCAGAAAAACTGATCCTGGAAATTATTATAGTTAAACGTATCCCGATAAAACAAACATAAATGGCAAGGATTGCTGGAATTGATTTACCGAAAAACAAAAGAGGCGAAATAGGATTGACCTACATCTTCGGCATTGGCCGCAGTACCGCCCGTAAAATTCTGAACAAAGCCGGTGTGGACTTCGACACGAAAGTCCAGGAATGGAATGACGATCAGTTGAACAAGATCCGTTCGGCCATCTCTGATAATTTCAAAGTAGAAGGCGCACTTCGTTCAGAAGTTCAGTTGCATATCAAGCGTCTCGTCGATATCGGCAGTTATCGCGGTATGCGCCATCGTAACGGACTTCCTGTTCGCGGGCAAACCACAAAGAACAACGCGCGTACGCGAAAAGGGAAACGCAAAACAGTTGCTAATAAAAAGAAAGCCGTTAAATAAAATAATTTTTTCTGCGGATGAAATTCTCTTCGCCGCATAACTGAAAAAAAAAGTCATGGCAAAACAACAACAAGCACAACAGGCAACAACCGGTAAAGGCACAGCTCCTGCCGGTAAAGTGGCCGCACGCAAACGCACGGTGAAAGTGGATGCTATTGGCGAAGCACACATCAATGCCACATTCAACAATATCATCATCACACTGACGAATCTTTCCGGTCAGACTATTTCCTGGTCGAGTGCCGGAAAAATGGGATTCCGTGGTTCTAAAAAGAATACGCCTTATGCAGCTCAGACTGCAGCAGGGGATGCAGCGAAAACTGCTTATGAAAACGGACTCCGAAAGGTGAAGGTTTATGTGAAAGGCCCGGGTGCAGGCCGCGAATCCGCGATCCGTACTTTGAACCAGGCTGGTATAGAAGTAACCGAGATCATAGATCTTACACCGATCCCGCACAACGGCTGTCGTCCTCCAAAACGTCGCCGCGTTTAATTATAACATTCAAATAAAAACTGTCGATAAAAGATGGCAAGATACATAGGACCAAAATCCAAAATCGCACGTAAATTCAAGGAGCCGATCTTCGGACCTGATAAAGTGCTCGAGAAAAAACAATACGGACCCGGACAACATGGCGCTACGTCAAAGCGCAACAAAAAATCCGAGTATGCCGTGCAGCTTCAGGAAAAACAAAAGGTGAAATATACTTATGGGATTCTCGAGCGCCAGTTCGCGAACATCTTCGATCGCGCATCACGTGCAAAAGGAATTACCGGCGAAGTTCTTCTTCAGCTTATCGAAGCACGCCTCGATAACGTGGTTTACAGAATGGGAATCGCTCCTTCACGCTCCGGAGCACGTCAGCTTGTTTCTCATGGACACATCACGGTCAATGGAGACTTGGTGAACGTTCCTTCTTTCACGGTTAAACCGGGCGATAAGGTTGCGGTTCGTGAAAAATCAAAATCACTTGAAGCAATCACCAATTCCATTGGAGCCGGATCCAATTATTCGTGGATCGAATTCAATCCTTCCACGCTCGAAGGAAAATTTGTGAATTACCCTGAGCGAACACAGATTCCTGAAAATATCAAAGAACAACTCATCGTCGAATTGTATTCGAAATAATAAATGAACGCCCGCAGAGGCGCGTAACGTCTGCACAAAACCGATTCTCTGAAACGAACAAACACAGAACAATGGGCATCCTTGCATTCCAGAAACCAGATAAAGTGATCATGATCCAATCCAGTGAAACTGACGGACTCTTTGAATTCCGTCCGTTGGAACCAGGATATGGTATCACGATCGGAAATGCGCTTCGTCGCATTCTTCTCTCTTCACTCGAAGGTTATGCTATTACCACAATTCGTATAGAAGGTGTGGAGCATGAATTCTCTACAATTAAAGGCGTGATGGAAGATGTTACCGAAATGGTTCTTAATCTGAAACAGGTTCGGTTCAAGCGCCAGATCGACAATACCGAAAATGAAAAAGTAGTGGTCAATATCACCGGCAAAACACAACTCACTGCCGGCGATATCGGAAAATTCACTTCCGGTTTCCAGGTGCTTAATCCCGATTTCGTGATCTGCACAATGGAGGCGAGTGTGAAACTCAAGATCGAACTCACTATTGAAAAAGGACGTGGTTATGTTCCTGCTGACGAAAACAAACCGGTGAACGCCGCAATCGGACTCATTCCGATGGATGCGATCTATACGCCGATCCGTAACGTGAAATATGCAGTGGAGAATTATCGCGTTGAACAGAAAACAGATTATGAGAAACTCGTTCTCGAAATTGTTACCGATGGTTCCATTCATCCTAAAGATGCTTTGAAAGAAGCAGCGAAAATTCTCATTCACCATTTTATGCTCTTCTCCGACGAGAAGATCACACTCGATACCGTGGAGAAAGCTTCGTCCGAAGAATTCGATGAAGATTCACTTCACATGCGCCAGTTGCTTAAGACCAAACTCGTGGATATGGATCTTTCTGTCCGCGCGCTTAACTGTCTTAAAGCAGCAGACGTGGAAACACTCGGTGATCTCGTTTCATTCAACAAGAATGATCTTCTGAAATTCCGGAACTTTGGTAAAAAATCATTGACAGAACTCGAAGAACTTGTAGCCAGCAAAGGCCTCCAGTTCGGAATGAATGTGACGAAATATAAACTCGACCGCGACTAAAATTTTTCTGAACCGAAAAGTTCAGTTGTTAATGCCGAAAGAAAATGAGACACGGAAATAAAAATAATCACCTCGGAAGAAAAGACGGACACCGTTCCGCTCTTCTTTCGAATCTTGCAAGTGCGCTTATCCTGCACAAGCGGATCAATACCACTGTTGCAAAAGCAAAAGCATTGCGCACTTTTGTTGAACCAATCATCACACGTTCGAAACCTGCTTCCACCAAATTGGAAGACATGAACAATCGCCGTTTGGTTTTCAGTTATCTCGCAAATAAAAAAGCAGTGACTGAACTTTTCAAAGAAGTGGGGCCGAAAGTTGCGACCCGGCCGGGAGGATATACGCGCATCATCAAATACAGCCTGAGCGCAAGCCCGAAGATCACCTCCAAACGGCGCCGCGATAGTTCAGATTTGTGCCTTATAGAACTGGTTGATTACAATGAAATATTGCTCAATGTAAAAGCCGATGGCAAAAAAGCGAAAACAACTCGTCGCGGCCGCGGAAAAGTAAAATCGAAAGACGCCGAAGACAATAACGAAAACAATACTGAAACCAAAAGTGAATAATTTGTCAGCAAATTCATTTCAACACCAAAACGGGATAAGGTAATTTTGCCTCATCCCGTTTTCTTTTTATGATCAAACCTTAACTCGTGGAAGAGAAAGAAACCCGATCAACACGCTTAAAATATCACGCGCTCCCTCCGGCTATCCTGTTGCTCGAAGACGGAACGGTCTTTCATGGTAAAGCTGCCGGAAACATCGGCACTACCACCGGCGAGATCTGTTTCAATACAGGCATGACCGGCTACCAGGAAATTTTTACTGATCCTTCGTACTTCGGGCAGATTCTTATTGCAAATTCTGTTCACATCGGGAATTACGGAATACGGAATGAAGAAGTGGAATCGGATTCAATAAAAATTGCCGGACTCGTTTGTAAAAAATTCTCCGAAATGTTTTCGCGCCCGCTCGCGTCCAGGTCGGTGAAAGATTATTTTCTTGAACAGAAGATCGTAGGCATCTGTGAAGTGGATACGCGCGCTATTGTGCGGCATATCCGCGATAAAGGAGCAATGAACGCGATCATCTCGAGCGGGATCATGGATCTGGAAATCCTGAAAGAAAAACTTTCGAAAGTTCCTTCTATGGCCGGACTCGAGTTGTCATCGAAAGTTTCCACGAAAGAATCTTATTCAGTGGGTGATCCGAATGCAGAAAAAAAAGTTGCACTCATTGATGTAGGCGTGAAGAAAAATATCATCCGATGCCTTGTTGAACGTGGTTGTTATGTAAAAATATTTCCGCAGAAAACTCCGGCAAAAGAAATCCTCGCATGGAAACCCGATGGCATCATGTTATCCAACGGCCCCGGCGATCCTTCCGTGATGAAAGATGAAATTGAAACAGTGAAACAACTCACAACTACCAATGTTCCTGTTTTCGGAATTTGTCTCGGGCATCAGTTATTGGCAGAATCATTCGGAATTTCTACTTACAAAATGCACAACGGACATCGCGGCATAAATCATCCGGTGAAAAATATTATCACCGGAAAAAGCGAGATCACTTCACAGAATCATGGCTTCTCGGTAAAAGCAGAAGATGTGGAAAAGAATAATGAAATAGAAGTGACACACGTCAACCTCAATGATAAAACGATCGAAGGTATCCGTCACAAAGTGAAAAATATTTTTTCGGTTCAATATCACCCTGAAGCTTCGGCCGGCCCGCATGATTCGCGTTACCTGTTCGATGATTTTATGAAGATGATGAATTCGGTAAAAAAGAAAGTATCAGTATAAATAATTTTTGGTTGTTGAATTTTGATTGTTGAATTGACAATCATGTTTTGAAAATCAACAATCTAAAATCAACATTCAAATTTTTTTCTATGTCATTCATCGCACAGATCCAGGCACGGCAAATTCTCGATTCGAGAGGAAATCCTACAATAGAAGTTGACGTCATTACCAATTCCGGAACACTCGGGCGCGCTGCCGTTCCCTCCGGCGCATCTACAGGTACGCATGAAGCAATGGAATTGCGCGACGGCGACAAGAAACGTTATCTGGGGAAAGGAGTGTTGAAGGCAGTGAATAATGTGAACACAACGATACGCGAAGAACTGAATGGCGCCTATGTTTTCGATCAGAGCGCTATCGATACGAAGATGATAGAACTCGATGGTACAGCTAACAAAGGAAATCTTGGTGCGAATGCAATTCTCGGTGTTTCGCTCGCCTGTGCAAAAGCTGCAGCAGAGGAAGCGAGTCAGCCGCTTTATCGTTATGTGGGTGGAGTGAATGCAACGTTGCTTCCTGTGCCAATGATGAATATTCTCAATGGAGGAGCGCATGCCGATAACGGAATTGATTTCCAGGAATTCATGATCATGCCCATAGGCGCGCATGCATTCTCAGAGGCGCTGCGCATGGGCGCAGAAGTTTTTCACCAATTGAAAAAAGTGCTCAAGGAAAAAGGGCTTGCTACAAACGTGGGTGACGAAGGCGGATTCGCTCCGAATATAAAAAACAATGAAGAAGCAATAGAATATGTTTTGAAAGCGATCGAAGATGCAGGTTACAAACCCGGAAGTGATATTTCCATTGCGATGGATGCGGCGGCATCGGAATTCTACGACGCGAAAACAAAAAAATATTTTTTCAAAAAATCGGATGGAAAAAAATTAAACAGCGAGGAGATGGTGGACTACTGGGCTTCGTGGATAAAAAAATATCCGATTGTTTCCATTGAAGACGGACTTGCGGAAGATGACTGGAGTGGTTGGGAAAAACTCACGAAGAAATGTGGCGACAAAGTTCAGCTCGTGGGCGATGATCTTTTTGTGACCAACACGGATCGGCTTTCGAAAGGAATAAAAAATAATATTGCAAATTCCATTCTCATAAAAGTGAACCAGATCGGCACACTTACGGAAACGATAAACGCGGTGACGCTGGCGCATACGAATGCATACACAAGTGTAATGAGTCACCGAAGCGGAGAAACGGAAGACACCACGATTGCTGATCTTGCTGTGGCGCTGCAATGCGGACAAATAAAAACAGGATCGGCTTCGCGCTCAGACAGGATCGCAAAATATAACCAGCTCCTCAGAATTGAAGAACAACTGGGAGCATCCGCCAGATTTCACGGAAAGAATTTCCGAAATGGCAAGTAAAAATATTTTGAAAAAATATTAGCAGGGCACATCTGTTCTCGTGTGGATTTATTGCGCAGCCGTAACATCATTAGCCGAATGTGACCCGGGCACTCGGGGTGCAGCGGAACAGGAGAGGATTCGAAGCGCTGAACGGTGCGCTCCTGATCACGTTTATTATTCTTGCGCAACTTTTATTTTACAAGCTGAAAACTTCCTAATTTAGAGCAAGACAAGATTTAAATGACTCCCGCTGTGAAAAAGCACGGCAATAAAAAATAAAATTATGGATACGCTCAAGGAAAAATTCATTGCGAAGGCAAAGCCGATGGCAGCAGAAGTGAAAGCCATCATCAAAGAACATGGTGATAAAAAATTAGGAGAGTACACCGTTGCGCAGGTTTACCAGGGAATGAAAAGTATAACAGGACTTGTAACGGAAACTTCGAAGCTCGATCCGGATGAAGGAATTCGTTTCCGCGGATATTCCATTCCTGAATTGCGGGAAAAACTTCCGAAAGCGCCGAACGGTACAGAGCCGCTTCCCGAAGGAATTTTTTATCTCATGCTCGTGGGTGATTTGCCAACTACCGAAGAAGTGTACAACATCAGTAATAACTGGGCGAGAAGAGCGATCGTTCCCAAACATGTTTTCGATACCATTGATAAACTTCCTGCATCCACGCACCCCATGACGATGTTCAGCATTGCAGTGATGGCGATGCAAACAGAATCTCTTTTTGCAAAAGCTTACCGCGAAGGAATAAACAAAAAAGAGTATTGGGATTATACGTATGAAGATTCCATGAATCTCATTGCGCGTTTGCCGCGAATTGCCTGCTACATCTACCGGAAAAAATACAAGAACAACGAACACATTGAACCCGATCCGAAACTTGACTGGGCTGCGAATATTGCACACATGCTCGGTTACGATGAATTCGATGTGAAACGTTTGATGCGTTTGTACATGACGATTCACGTGGATCACGAAGGGGGAAATGTTTCAGCGCACACTACGCATCTTGTCGGTTCTGCATTGAGCGATCCTTATCTCGCTTACGCTGCAGGAATGAACGGACTCGCCGGCCCACTGCATGGACTCGCAAATCAGGAAGTGATCCAGTGGATACTGAACATGCGCAAAGAAATAGGAACTGATCTTCCGAGTGAAAAACAAATTGAAGATTACATTAAAAAAACGCTTGCTGATGGAAGAGTTGTTCCGGGATACGGCCACGCCGTGTTGAGAAAAACCGATCCGCGATTTGTGGCGCAACAGGATTTTTATAATCGTTATATCAAAAATGTAAAAGGAGTTGATCCGCTGTGCGAGATCGTGCAGATGATCTACAAAGTGGCGCCGCCGATCCTTGAGTCAACAGGGAAAATAAAAAATCCGTGGCCGAATGTGGATGCACACAGCGGCGCGCTGCTCATGCATTTCGGAATTAAAGAATTTGATTTTTACACCGTACTCTTCGGCGTGTCGCGTGCGTTGGGTGTACTCGCATCACTCATCTGGGATCGTGCACTTGGCCACCCGATAGAACGCCCGGGCTCCATCACTACCGAAGGGATCAAGAAGAAGATCGGGGTGGTGAAAGCGTAAAGGGATTACAGATTGTTAGATTACAAATTACAGATTCAAAAAGTTGCTCGTGGAAAAGAAAAAAGTTTTATCTCTTTCTGAGGATGATAAGCGGAGGATCGCGATGAAGCGCAGTCCGGAGGAACGATTTCATTTTCTAATGCGTTTGATCAGAATTGGGAAAATGATGAGCAGGGCGAAGATCATTTACCCGGAGAAAAATTCTTAAAACCTATTGGTGGATTCTGAAGACCAGGAAATTCTTGCGTTGTGGAAAACGCTTCTCGAGAATAATGTAATGTATATTCTTGTGGGTGGATTTGCAGTTTACTTCAATGGTTATTCAAGATTTACAGGAGATCTCGATCTCTGGATAAAGGATGAACTCTCCAATAGAAAAAATCTGCAAAAAGCATTGACGCAAATCGGCTTGGGAGAGATAGAGGGAATTGAAACGATGCAGTTTGTTCCGGGCCGGTCAACTATTCTGCTCGAATCCGGATTTGAACTCGACCTTATGTCGTCGTTGAAAGGATTTCCTTCGGAATCTTTTGAGGAATGTTACCGGATTGCTCCCGTTGCGATCGTCAGTGGTATTCCAGTAAAATTTCTGCACATCAATGATCTCATTGAAGAAAAGAAAACTTTGGGAAGACCGAAGGATATGCAGGACATTATTGAGTTGGAAAAAATAAGAGAGGGTAAATAAAAACTTCAGGATTATTTCTTTTTCGCCTTCACCAGCTTTATATGTAATTCCGTTTTCAGTTTTTCAAATTACAGGGGCAGCGTCTGAATATTTTTTCCAAGTTTGCGTACTTCTTCTTTCGTCGCAAATCCGTAAGGTTTTTTCAAATTCACTCTCAAATCCCCTTCCGCACTTTCTTCCTCGAATTCCGTTTAGCAGTTTCTGCCGACTGCGCGTTGGTATTATTTTTTGCGGCGCTCACGTCGGGTGACGCGGGCATGTGCGCGATGCTGGCTGCATAAGTTGCGCTGTATTCGAATCCTCCTGTGATCGTGTCGTAGCTGATGAATGCGATCGGAAGATCGGCCATGGTATTCGGTGCAGAATCTTTCCGGATCATCTCGATATCGAAATCGTAAGAGTAATGTTGTTTTTCTTTTCCTACCGGAACTTTTGTTTCCACGATCACGATTCGGTCGCGGAAATCTTTTTTGATGAAGCGCAGAGAATAATCTGTGTTCACATCCATCATGATAAAAATGGGCAGCGCTTTTTCTGCAAAAACAGAATCGAACAAATGCCCGTTGCGCAGGATCATGATCGTGTAATCTTTTACCGGAACGTCTTTTTCCGATAAGGAGCAGGAAATCTCAAGTGCGCCGGTTCTTGCTTTCATCCCGTTTGCCATCAGCAGTAAGGGGAGGAGGAGTGCGAGTAGTTTCGTTTTCATGGTGTAGCTCCATTCCGTAGTGTTTATAATATTCAACGAAACCGATGCAGAAACTGTTCACTTATTTCTCCACCTGAATAACCGTTTTCACCAATGAGAAACGGTTCATAAAAATCTTATGCATGAATAATAACTTATAACCTGCTGTGGATCACAGTCCCGGTGATAATGTCTGAAAAGGTTACAGGTAAATGATGAAACGAAAATATTTTGAGATCGTATTTATAGAATGTACCGTGCCGAGAAAACAGATCGGAAAGGGAAATATATTTTGAGATAGCTTCAGGCTGAAGACCGGTTGATCTGATCAGCCGTTCATTCCTTTGAACAGTTCCTGGATTTTTTTTCCGCCTTTTGCAATGAGTTCATTCGGTTTGCTTCCGCGTTTGAATCCTTCACTCATTCTCGAATCAATAGCCACCTGCACGAGTTCATTCACATTTGTATTTCCGGAAGCGATGGCCGTATTTATTTTCTCCGCGAATTTTTTAAACCATCCTGCTCCATTCCAGCAGGCATAAGCAAAATGAAAAGTGAGACGCGGATCTGCGAGTACCAAAGTAGAATTCTGCCCGAGATAGTGTGCGCACAAATTGTCGAAATAGGGTTTCATGATTACGATGGTCAGCGCACGAAGATCCGCTTCCTGTTCTCCTCCGCGATAATTCCATTTCCAGTTGATCTTCGCATTTGCATTATCCATCACATTCCAGAATTTTTTCGCAGCATCGCTCTTGTACGCGTAGGCACGCGCCTCTATAAGCGCCACATCATCTTTCACCGTTATGTTTTTTTTCTGCGGTGTAGAATAAAAAAGATCGTGGCCTGCAGTCCGGTCGAGGCCGAACATCGTTTCACCCGAAGTCGTAAAAAGATCCGGCCGATCGGTGCGCATTCTTCCGTCGAGCAGCATTTTCGGATGATAGTATCCTCCTTCGAGATGATCGATCACCAGCGAAACCACATTTTCGAAATTCATCGGGGAAGAAATTGTTGTTGGAGCAGGAGCGGGGATCGCCGGCGAAGTTGCGGCGGAAGAAATTTTTGTCAACGCATTCCACGTTTTGTCACCCACAATTCCATCGGCGCCGAGCCCGTTTTTCTTTTGCCAGTCCTGCACAGCGCGCTTAGTCGCTCCGCCGAAAATTCCATCAGGATTTAATCCCAGTATTTTCTGAATTGTTTTTACTTCTTCGCCTGTAGATCCGTTTTTGAGCAGCATAATATTTTATTGAAAGGAATGATTTATTATTCGATGATGATTTTTCCCTGCGCTGAAATTTTTTCTTCATTCGCGATCCGGTAAAAATACATTCCCGGAGCTTCGCTGCTAAGATCGATGTCGTTCTTCTTTTCATTCAGAAATTTTTTCCTGATCAGTTTCCCGGTCACATCATAAATTAGTAGCGAACAATTTCCTGAAGGAAGCAGCACGGTGAATTTTCCGGAAGAAGGATTCGGGAAAATACTGATGCCGTTATTTTCCATTTGATTTTCTATCACACCCGATTCCGAAAAAGAATAAC
The DNA here is from genome assembly GCA_016194975.1 of Bacteroidota bacterium. Classification (NCBI taxonomy): domain Bacteria; kingdom Pseudomonadati; phylum Bacteroidota; species Bacteroidota bacterium. The sequence goes on along the minus strand of JACQAM010000001.1, from coordinate 51,114 downwards.
AAGGAAGATATTCCGCCACATTGGAAATTCCAAAAGTTGTGGCAACACCAAGCGTGACTGTTGCAGTATCGGTTGAAAATCCGGAAGTAAAGGCCGGTGAATAATTAAGCGTATAATAATTCGGACTCGCTTCACCACAGGTTGCTGTGTGCCCAAGACTATCTGTTTTCACAATAGCTACACGCCAATCCGACCACGTGCCGCTTGCCCATCCGGTTACAAAAGCATAACCATGATCGGAAGTGAGCGTTACCTCCGATGTATTAAAACATACTAATGGATTGTAATCGCGAACCCATTGCAGGATTCCGGTACTATCCGTTTTTATCAATGAGGAAAAATAATTGGCGTCACCGGAAGAAATAATGTAACCTCCGTCGGAAGTCTGCCTGGTGGAAAATCCGGTCAGGTAATTTGTTGGGTCCTGGTATTTTTTTCCCCACTGAAAATTTCCGGACGCATTTAGTTTTAAAAGAAAAGCATAACCATAAGAGGTGACCGCATCAAGAGAATACCCAGTTGCAATGTATCCTCCGTCTGTTGTTTGATGAACGTCGTAAAACCCATCATAGCCATTAGTAGAAATGATTTTGTTCCACTGAATATTTCCGGTTGCATCGGTTTTGATGATTGCTGTTCCTGTTCCGGAGGTGCAACAAAGAATATATCCTCCGTCGGCCGACTGGTTCACGCAAAAAGCGGGGCCGGATTGCCCGATGGAAGTTTCAAGAAATTTTTTTCCCCATTGTACGTTTCCCAAATTATCTGTTTTCAGCAGGAGCGTGTAATACGGAAACATAGATAAAGTATCTGTAGTCCCACCGCAAATAATGTAACCGAGATCTGAAGTTTGCTTCACGCAGAAAGCACTGCTCAACTGGTAAGCCGGGTAAAGTTTTTCCCAGGAAATATTTCCGACATTGTCAGTTTTCATTAGATGAATGGTACCGACACTGGAATTATAATAATAAACTGTAGCAACGATGTAACCTCCGTCGGCGGTTTGGAAAACAGAATTTCCGTCATTGGCTTTGATGCTGATCGTGGACTTGGCATATTTTTTTATCCACTCTGTAGTGCCCTGCACATTCATTTTAATGAGATAACCCTGGTCGAGTGAAGTGGCAGTATCCATTTCAGGATCGGCATCGGTACAGAGAATATATCCGCCATCACTGGTCTGCTGAAAATTATTCATGGAAAATTCATTCCAGATCTCGTATTCTTTCGTGAATGTATTCTGCGCGTTGATCACGAATGGAAAGAGAAAGACAAACAAAAAAGAAACAGGGTTTTTCATGAGAGTGGGGTTAATGATTCAGCAATTTAGCCAAATGAATCTGATTGTCAAAATGCAGTTTGCGTTTTAGCAGCGTGTTTCATTTTTACCAATGCTGAGAATGGTTTGCCGGTGATCCGGCTTTCCAGCCAGCAAAGAAAATCGAAATAATAAATTCCGTTGCGTTCGTACGGATCCTTCATCAGCTCTTCCAGTTTTACTTTCATGGAAATAAAAAGTTTTTTTTCATCGGCGCCCGATTTTGCTTTCAGTGTTTTCCTGAAAAGTTCAAGCAACAATGATTCTCCTTTGTACATGCGTTTGTTCTTTAAGAAATATCTTTCCGTAGAAGAGATCGCATAGCTGAGAAGATCGGTATTTCCGAGTTCGTAATGCACGATAAGCAGGACGATCCTGGGGATGCAATGATGATCGGGACGAATACCTTTTGTTGTATCATTCACCATGTAATTGAGCCATTTCATTGCCGCGCGATATTCGCCGCAACCGAAATGACAATAAGCAATGTTGAAGTGAAGCGAGAGTTTGGTCGGGCTGAAATAGAATTTATCAAAGCTGCTGATCCCTTTTTCAATTTCCGGCAGGAGCGTGGCCAGTTTTGAAAATTCACCGCAAAGAGAATAGTAATTCAATTCTGCAGAATAGGCGCAAAAGAAAATCTTTGCGCGGAGTTCCGGCGGGAGTTTTATCTCATAATCTTTTTCCACGGAACGGATTTTTTCCAGGTAAATAAAAAAATCATCGTGGCACTGATCGCCAAAGTGTGCGAGCAGATCACAGAGAATAATGATATACTCTTTCGGATTTTCGCGGATACCGGCAGGATGCGTTTCGATGAGCTGCAATCGCCTGAGTTGAAATTTTATTCCGGCATTCACTCCTGTTTCATTGTGCGAATAGAAACTGCAGAAATAATGAATGCTGTTGAAAAGCAATCGCGTGCGGTGAGAAAGTGCGAGGGCTTCGTTCTCCAGCAGGGGAGAGGAAGAAAGTAGTTCAAATTCTTTCTGATGTTCCTTCGTGCGAAGGCGGCCCGTGCGCATAATGAAAAAGAAAAGCCGGTTGTAGATGGATTGATATTCGTGGTGATTCACCATTTTCCGCAACGCTGCATTTCCCTGCTCAAGGATCTCTTCCAGTTCTTCTTTTTTTATCTGGGACCTGCCACCCGTGAGGAGGATTCTTCTTTCCCACTCAAAGCAATTGAGCAGGTATGCAAATCGCTCGTGCGTGATCGCTTTTTCCCTCAGGCGCGGAAGAAGATCGGCGCACATATCGAAGAATCCTTTTTCATAAAGTATTTCGATACGGTGCAGTTGGCTCTGTAATTCCGAATCGACACTGGAATGATAGGATTCTAAACTTTTCAGGATAAGATTGAACAGATAATTCTTGGCGACGTGGAATTGTTTCACGAATTTTTCACCGCTGAATTTTTTCCGTAATGCAGCTTCATCATATTCATCCTGCAGATCGATCGCATCAAAAAGACGCAGGTAATTACTTCCCGATGTTCCTGCAGTGGCCTGCGAATCTTTACGGAAATATCCTTTTTCATTCCGTGAAAGTGATTTTATAAGCCGGAAAAGGTCGTCTTTCGGGGTCATCGGTTCCTACGTTTGGAGCCCGTCAATATACGATGTAAATGACATTTTTCATTGGGAAAATACGGAAAAGGCCATTCAAACGGGTGCTGAAACCGGTTTCTACGAAAGCCGGAATTTCAATTTGACTTGAATAGTGAAGAGGCGCATATTTGTCCTGTTCAAATGGAATAAAGCAAACAATTTTCACAAGAATAAAAGGATCATGAACCTGAAATGAAAAGAAAGAAAAAATCAAAACCCATGACGCAGAAAGAAAAGCATAAACCCCCGGAACTGATCGTATTTTCCATCGAGGGAAAACTCATCGGCGAGTATGAAAATACAAAAGCAATTGCAGCACAATTTCATTCCGCGGAAGACGAAGCAGAAAAAGCAATGAATGACGACGAAGTTTACCTCGGGAAATATTACATCTTCCATTTCGGTGGAAAATAAAAATCATGATGCAGATCTTACGGATCAATTCATGATCAACAAAAAAAATAAACAATCCCGATAGCTATCGGGACTAAAACCCAAAAAACCATGATGCGCGTAATTTCCATAATAGCAATTGTGTTCAGTCTTGTTCTCATCATCGGATCCGCCATTTTTATCATGAGCGTTTCTTCTTACCGGTCGATGGCTTCACTCGAACTCATATCGTCCTACAGCGACAATTCGTATTCTTCCAATTCGTATTCTTCAGGCGGGTACGGCGATTCACTGAATACGTACAGTTCACCCCGTACATCAGACGTAGAAAATTCTTCTTATGATCTGTATCGCGGCAAAGCAGCAGATGGAACAATGGCAGGTACACTCTTCTGCATGGTGATGCTCGCGATCATCGACGTGTTCTTCCTGCTTTCCTTACTGAAAATAAAAACGAAGACCATGAAAATTCTTTCCATCATCGGGATGGCATTGACCACCCTGCTTGTTTTCTTTTCTTTCGTTCCCATCTCTTCACCTTCGGCTTGTTCATTCGACGAAGTGGGAGCGTTGTACGTTTTATTCGGAGTGATCTCGCTTACATTTTCCATCATCGGAACTATCCACGCTTTCCGTGTGAAAGCGTAAATAGAAAATTTATCAGTGAAAAAGGTCTTCAGTCCGGAGGCCTTTTTCATTTATAGTTTGTTTTTGACGCCGTTGGATTTAATAAGATGACTTCTGATTACATTTTCCTATATTGCATCAAAGCTTTCCCCTATGAAAAACAACTTCCGTTTTATTTTCCCGGCTTTCATCCTGCTCTGCATTTCACTTTCAAACCGGAACGTTGCTGTCGGTTTTGATCCGGGAATAATGGCAACTGATAAGCCGCCGCTCTCAACGCATGGCGCACTTCAGCCGGGGCCAGGCGAACTTTATGATTTTGCGCACGTGGATACGAATGCGATAAAAAATGCAAGCGTGGCAGCAGAGAAAAATGTGAACGAAATACTCGAAAAGATTTTTGCTGTTGCTGATGGAAAAAGATCATTTGAGAATACCATGCTTCCGCTCGATGAAGTTTACAATGTGTTGCAGAAAGCAACTTCTGTGGATGAGTTGATGATGGAAACTTCCACCGACAAAAATATCCGTGATCTTTCCGGAGCTATGCTTGGAAAATTCACCTCGGAAACTGATGAACTCCTGCAAAATGAAAAACTTTATAAAGCAGTAAACGATTTTGCGGTGACCGATGAAGCGAATAAACTTACCGGGGAAAGATTTCATTTCGTAGATCGTATTCTAAAGGAATTCCAGTTGAACGGGATGATGCTCAAAAAAACAGACCGTGATACACTCATCTCGATCAATAACCGCCTCAATGATCTTGGTGTTGCATTCGGAAAAAATATTGCCAGTGATACCACGAAAGTCAGGTTTGAAGGTGAATTTTTGTATATGGAGGAATTAGCCGGGCTGCCTGATAATTTTTTAAAAAACTTTTGTGTTTATGCCGCACCGGATGATCATAATAATCCGCCGATGAAAATTTATTCCTTTGATCTTTCAACGCCCACTTACAACGAATTCATGACTGAGTGCACGAATACCGAATCGAGAAAAAAAATGTATCTCGCAAAAATGAATGTTGGGGGAGGTGCGAATGAAAAATTACTCGTCACGATCATTAAACTCCGTACGCAGAAAGCACAACTGCTCGGATTCAAAACTTATTCTGAATATTCTACCAGCGACATCATGTCGAAAAATACGGAGACCGTGTGGAAATTCGAGAAAGGGCTTGCTGCTGATCTTCGTCCTAAGGCGCAGGCGGACCTGGATGTTATGCTGGCCATGAAAACTAAAATGACCGGAACAGCCGCCAGCTCTATTTTTCCTTATGAAAATTTATTTTATGCCAATGAAGTGCTGAAATCAAAATACAATGTGGATCCGGAAAAGGTGAAGGAATATTTCGAGATGAATAATGTGATCGGCGGAATTTTCCAGGTGTACCAGAAACTTTACAATATCAGTTTTGTAGAGGATAAATCTCCCTCCGTTTGGAACAGCGATGTAAAAGCGTACACGGTTTTTGATAATGCTAAAAAAACGCGCATCGGTTATTTCTATCTCGATCTTTACCCGAGAGAAAATAAATACAATCACTTCGGATGTTTCAGCATCACCGGTTCCAAAACTTATCCCGATGGAACTTCGCAACTTCATTCGGCCGCACTCGTTTGTAATTTTCCTCCGTCAACCAAAGATCATCCTTCACTGCTTCCTCATTCGCAGGTGGTCACTTTTTTTCACGAGTTCGGACATCTCATTCACAATATGCTTTCGGAAACAGAACTTTCGTACGATGCAGGAACGAATGTGGCAACTGATTTCGTGGAAGCGCCGTCGCAGATCATGGAGAACTGGGCGTGGCAGAAAAATGTGCTTTCGCTTTTTGCGAAACATTACAAGAATAGAAATGTGATCCCCGATTCATTGCTGAATAATATGATCGCTGCGAGAAATCTTAATTCAGGTTTGCTCACGTTGCAACAGGTTTTTTACGGAACGCTTGATTTCACTTTCAACGACGGGTTTGCACCTGCTTCATCAGCCGATATTGTGGCGAAGACAAAAGAACTGCAGAACAGCATCACGTTTTATCCCTGGGTGGAAGGAACACATTTTGCAGGAACATTCGGGCATCTCACCGGTTACGGATCGCGTTATTACGGTTACCTGTGGTCGCTTGTGTATGCTGCTGATATGTTTTCTGAATTTGAAAAAACTTCTCCGCTCGATCCTGAAACAGGAAAACGTTACAGGGAAAAAGTGCTGGCGAAAGGAGGAAGCGATGATGCGATCAACCTGGTCACTGATTTTCTCGGGCGCGAACCGAACAATAAAGCATTCCTTCATCTCATCGGCCTCAACTCAAAGTGAAAGCGCTAAAGTCCGTAACTTCGCCAACGATGCGACGCATTTTTTTCCAGTGTATATTTTTCATTTTCATTTTTACTTCTTCGCACGCGCAGAAACTTGATTTCATCGGTCTCAAAGGAATTTCTTTCGGAATGAAATCGGCCGACATGCCTGACAAAACAGTCATTCTCGATTCCACTTCCGCTTACAAAGACACGGCGGTTTACATGCGCAACACGCGATGCCAGACTTATTTCAGGAGAACGCAGGAGATGCAGTTGACTGGTTTTACGGCCTCGTCCATTCAATATGAATTCTGCGACGGCGAACTGGAATATGTTTTCATTGATGTGAGCGGGAATAATAGTATCGATTCGGCGTTGAGCCAATTGCAGAAAACTTTTCATAAGCTCGGATGCAAGGGAAAACCGCTCAACCAGTGCACGCAGTTGGATGCCTCTGCTTCCGGAATGCGATTGATCGTGAATGTGGACAGGAAAAACCAGAAGATGAACTTTGTGCTGATACCGAAAGCCGCGAGGTAAAATTGCCGATTGCCAATGGCCAATTGACAGTAAAAAATAATCAGTGTTAATCAGTGAGAATTGGTGGCAATATTTCCTCATTATGACTGATAAATTCCCCCAATAAAAAAAGGCCCCCTGGCGGAGACCTTTTTTTCTTTTGCGAAAAACGTAAGAATTATTTTACGTGTTTAGAAACAACTTTCGCGAGTTCGAACATAGAGATCTGTCCTTTTCCTCCGAATACTGTTTTGAGTTTCGCATCCGCGTTGATCATGCGGCGGTTCTTTTTGTCCTGGAGACCGTTCTTCTTGATATAATCCCAGATTTTTTTCACGATCTCAGTGCGTGGCATTGCTTTGTTGCCAACCACTTCAGCGAGAGTAGCGCTCGGCATGAGAGGTTTCATGAATGCAGCATTTGGTTTGCGTGCTGTTTTTTTCTTTGCAGCTTTTTTAGGAGCCGCTTTCTTTGCTTTCGCTTTTGCTTTTTTAGCCATGTTTGATTTTTATTATTGGTTGTTCAATTAATTGAGTGACCCAAAAGTAATACTATAAACATACGCCCGACAAATTTCATTGGGAAAATTCACGAATTGTCAATAAGTCGCTTTTTTGACGCTTCCGGTTTTCATTGGGAAAATGAGCTCAAAAATTCGTTTTTTCATTGGGGAAATCACTTTTTTCATTGGGGAAAAACAAGAAGAAATCCAGTAATGCGAAAATCCACCATTGTTGAAAACTCGTCTTTTCATTGGGAAAATCGGCTTTTTGGCTGTTTCAACCTGCTTTTTTCATTGGGGGAACTCATTTTTAAGTTCTTTTTCCATTGGGGAAAGCTCTTTTTTCATTGGAGAAAACGCCATTTTAGGTATGCCTTGCCCTTTTTTTCATTGGGAGAATGACGTTTTTCACTGGCGAAATGCATTTTCATTGGGAAAATCGTATTTCAGGGAAATGTTTACCTATGAGGAATAGGGAACTCTCATTGGTAAAAAATAAAAAAACCAGCCTCGCGACTGGTTTTCTTTCTATACATGGTTTGCAAAATTATCCGAGGTATGTTTTCAGCAGACGGCTGCGTGACGTGTGTTTCAACCTGCGGATAGCTTTTTCTTTTATCTGGCGCACGCGCTCGCGGGTGAGATCGAATTTTTCGCCGATCTCTTCGAGCGTCAATGCATGTGTTCCGCTTAATCCGAAATAGAGACGAACCACATCAGCTTCGCGTGCAGTGAGCGTACACAATGCGCGTTCGATTTCTTTGCGCAATGATTCGCTGATGAGAGAATTCTCGGGGCTCGGCGTATCCTCACTCTGCATCACGTCGTACATATTGCTTGTGTTCTCATCGCCGGTAGCGAGCGGTGCATCCATCGACACGTGACGGCCGGTATTTCGCATCGCTTCTTTAATATCTTCCGGAGAAAGATCCAGTGCAGCACCTATTTCGTCGGCGCTCGGCTCACGCTCATATTCCTGCTCAAGACGTGCGAAAGTTTTATTTATTTTATTGATGGAGCCGATTTTATTGAGCGGCAAACGCACAATTCGTGATTGCTCTGCCAATGCCTGCAGAATGCTCTGGCGTATCCACCATACAGCGTAGGAAATGAATTTGAAACCACGTGTTTCATCAAAACGCTGTGCAGCTTTGATCAAACCAAGATTGCCTTCATTGATAAGATCGGGCAAACTCAATCCCTGATTCTGGTATTGTTTGGAAACGGATACGACGAAACGGAGATTGGCATTCACCATTTTTGCCAATGCAAATTGATCGCCCTGCTTGATCTTGCGGGCGAGATCCACTTCTTCTTCTGCGGTGATCAGGTCCACACGGCCTATCTCCTGTAAATATTTGTCGAGTGAAGCGGTTTCCCTGTTGGTGACCTGTTTTGAAATTTTTAGTTGACGCATCATGGGTTATGCTAAAGGGTTAATACAAATTCTATAATGTGTGTGGAATTCTGTACGTCTACGGATAGCAATGGAAAAGGTTACATGGTGTTGGATTTCTTGTTGAAAACTCTTATAAGAACGGTTTCAGTTCTTCTCATCAAGAAGTGTGCTAAAAAAAATCCCGTCCTGAGCGAAGTCGAAGGATGCGGGATTTTTCATTGGGAAAATAAGTTTGAATGATGTATGAATAGTTTTACCCACAAGTGTTTCTCACACTATTCGAAATAGAATTTCAATCCAGCCGAAGCTCCGGGTTGCGAAAAAATATGTGTGCTTACTCCGGGGATCGTAATAAAATAAAGTCCCTGGTGCACGGCAATGGTGAAGGCGAATCTGTGCAGGAGATCCCATTTTTCCGGAAATCGTAATTGCAGATATAATGGAATGATGGCTGACATCATAATATTTGGTTTCGTTTTGAAACTTTCTGATGTGATGGAAACTGTAGAGCCGTCATCATGAAGTGTGTGCGATCGTGTGACAATAGACGAATCAAATGTCCATGGACTTACTGAAGAATAGATATCCGTTTTTCCTGCGAGGCCCAAACCAAATTGAATTCCCAAACCAGTTCCGGCGGAAAGGATTTGATTCTCCTCTGTGTGAAATGAAACATGAATACCAATAGTGCAAATAGATTCCTTCCACGCAAAACGACGGAAATATTGCGAGAGCGTATCGTGGACGATGGTATCAGGATGAGGATTTCCCATGCCATCATAAACAGTAGAATAAGTCGTGTCTGATCTTCCGCCGGTCGTTTTGATAAAACTTCCGTAATCTCCCGGTGAAAAATTTTCGTAAGAAAAATTCATACCGGCTGAAAACCTTTCCCCGTATTTATTTTTCTTCCTGTTATAGAAGTTGAATTCCGTTCCTGCAGAAAAAACATGCGCAGAAAAAAAGTCTGTTCCACTAAGATGGTAGCTGTAGGTTCCGAAATTCTGGCGCAACAGCGAAGAACCCGGTGTTATACTTTGTTGTTCTTCTATGTTCAGATTTGGAACCGCGTAGATGTTGAAACCATAATCCGCCTGAACAGATCGGAGTTTTATCGCGCACGTATCGCGCTGCGCGTCCAGGGAAGTGAAGAACAGCAGGACAGTAAAGCAGATCGTTCCGATCGCCTTACTGTAAAAATGGTAAGTGTGAAACCCGGGGAGTGTCATGCCGTTAGTTTTAAGGAAAGTTATAAATTCTCTTGCTGCAATTCCACTAATCGGTTGTTAAGCGTTTCAAAACGGATAGTTTTCGGATTTGAAAATGCAAAAACAAAAAAATCCCGCTCTTGCGAACGGGATCTTTATTTCTAAAAAACAAAAAATTATTTTCTTTCTGTATGCTCTCTGCGTGGCGGCCCCGGAGGACGTGACGGACGCTCTACATAACCTTCCGGTTTTTCCATCAGCACTTTTCTCGACAAGCGGAATTTTCCGGTCTTCTCATCCACTTCGATGAGTTTCACTTTCACTGCATCTCCTTCTTTGAAAACTCCGTCCATCGTTTCGATACGTTTCCAGTCAATTTCAGAAATGTGAAGCAGCCCGTCTTTTCCCGGAAGGAATTCAACGAATGCGCCGAATGGCATTATGCTTTTTACTTTTCCATCATACACTTCACCAACTTCCGGCATCGTGGTAATTCCTTTTATGCGTGCAACTGCGCGATCAATGTCATCTTTATTCGCAGATGCGATGTCGATGATTCCGAATTCGCCAACCTCTTCGATCATGATCTTTGTATTTGTCTCACGCTGCATTTCCTGGATAATTTTTCCACCAGGTCCGATAACAGCGCCAATGAATTCGCGCGGAATAGTAAGTTGAACGAGGCGTGGTGCGTGTGGTTTGAATTCGGCACGCGGCTCGGAAAGTGTTTTCATCATTTCTCCGAGTATGTGCGCGCGGCCTGCTTTCGCTTGTTCCATCGCCTGCATCATTACTTCGTAAGGAAGTCCATCCACTTTCAGATCCATTTGTACAGCGGTGATACCGTCTTTTGTTCCGCACACTTTGAAATCCATATCGCCGAGGTGATCTTCATCGCCGAGAATATCAGAAAGCACTGCGAATTTTCCACTGTTGTCAGTGATCAATCCCATCGCAATTCCGGAAACAGGTTTTTTGATCTTCACACCGCAATCAAGCAGCGCAAGTGTTCCTGCGCAAACTGTCGCCATGGATGAAGAACCATTTGATTCGAGAATATCAGAAACAATTCGGATCGTGTAAGGATTTCCATCAGGCAACTGATTTTTCAATGCGCGCAATGCAAGATTTCCATGTCCTACTTCACGACGGCCTGTTCCGCGCATTGGACGCGCTTCGCCGGTGGAGAATGGAGGGAAATTATAATGCAGCATAAAATTCACATCGCCTGCGATGATCGCAGTGTCAATCAACTGCTGATCCATTTTTGTTCCGAGTGTAACGGTGGTCAGTGATTGTGTTTCGCCGCGTGTGAATACTGCAGATCCGTGCGCCATTGGAAGATAATCCACTTCACTCCAGATTGGGCGAATATCAGTTGTGCTGCGGCCATCGAGACGTTTTTTGTCAGCGAGTACCATGTTGCGCACAGCATCTCTTTCCACATCGTGATAATAAATTTTCGCGTGCGCGAGTTTCTCATCTGTTTTTTCTTCTTCAGGAAGTGAATTCCAGAATTCTTCAAACACCGCTTTGAATGCAGCAGCGCGTTCGTGTTTATTCGGATTTCCTTTTCTCGCTACAGCGATCGCTTTGTCGTAACATTCCTTTTTTACTTTTTCACGGAGATCTTCGTTGTGCACTTCGTGGCAGTAAACGCGTTTTGTTTTTGATTTCTCTACTTCAGCTGCGAGTTGATTGATCGCGTTGATCGCGAGTTTGATTTTCTCATGCGCGAATTTTATCGCTTCGAGCATATCTGCTTCACTCACTTCTTTCATCTCACCTTCCACCATCAAAATATCTTTCGCGCTTGCGGCAACGATCATATCAATGTCGGAAAGAGCCATTTGCTCAATGGTAGGATTCACGATGAATTTTCCGTCTACACGTCCAACACGTACTTCTGAGATCGGTCCGTTGAACGGAATGTCAGAAACAGCGAGTGCCGCAGAAGCTGCAAGGCCAGCGAGGCAATCGGGAAGAATAGTTTTGTCGGATGAGATGAGGTATATGAGGACTTGTGTGTCGGCATGATAATCATCAGGGAATAATGGGCGAAGCGCACGATCTACGATTCTTGAGTTGAGCACTTCGAGATCGGAAAGTTTTGCTTCGCGTTTGAAGAAGCTTCCTGGAATTTTTCCTGTCGAGGAAAACATTTCACGATAATCAACGGTGAGTGGCATAAAATCCACGCCGGGTTTCGCTTCAGGATTTGAAACAACCGTTGCGAGCAACATGGTGTTTCCGAATTTCAATACTACTGATCCATCGGCTTGCTTAGCGAGTTTTCCGGTTTCAAGCGAAATAGTGCGACCGTCGCCGATGTCAAATGTTTTTGTAATTGGTTTCATTTTTTTGTTTTTGTTTTTCTTTTTTCTGCTGCTTTTGATTGCGCGAAGAAATCAGCATGATCTTCTTCGTGAGTCAGCGGGTTGCTTAAAATTAAGAAAGCATCCCTGCTGACTTTAAGGGATGCCTTCCGTAAATTTTTATTCTTCGCATTTTATTTGCGGATGTCGAGCTTCTTGATGATCTCGCGGTAACGGACGATATCATTTTTCTTCAGGAAGTCGAGTTGTGCTTTGCGTTTTCCAACGAGGAGAACCAATGAACGCTCTGAACTTTTATCTTTCGGTTTCAGTTTAAGATGTCCGGTGAGGTGATTGATGCGATGGGTGAAGAGAGCGATCTGTCCTTCGGCAGAACCGGTGTCTTTATCCGATTTTCCGAATTTCTTGAAGATGTCTTTCTTAATTTCCGACGTCAGGTACATAACGGCTGTTTGTGGATTAAGTTAATTTTTATTGATTTTCCCTCTATTAACAGGGACGGCAAAGATAAGCGTTTTTCCCTATGAAAAAGCTTAAATTTTCATCATTTCGATGAGGCGGGAAAGGGTGGTTTTCAATTCACCCCGATTAATAATGGCATCGAGAAATCCATGATCAAGAACGAATTCAGAAGTCTGGAATCCTTTGGGGAGATCTTTTTTGATCGTTTCTTTTACTACGCGCGGGCCTGCGAAACCGATGAGTGCGCCGGGTTCTGCAATATTCACATCGCCAAGCATAGCATAAGAAGCAGTTACTCCACCTGTTGTCGGATCAGTGAGCAAAGAAATGAACGGAAGTTTTGCATCAGCAAGCAAAGAAAGTTTCGCTGAAGTTTTCGCCATCTGCATCAGTGAATGCGCAGCTTCCATCATTCTCGCACCACCCGATTTGGAAATAATAAGCAACGGAAATTTATTGGCAATACAAAAATTAATGGCGCGTGAAATTTTTTCTCCCACCACAGACCCCATCGAACCACCGATGAAAGTAAAATCCATGCAGCAAACTACAAGATCATTCCCATTGCATTTTCCGTGCGCCGATCTCAGGGCATCGTGCAAACCTGTTTTTTTTATGGAATCAGAAAGACGATCAGGATATTTTTTTGTGTCTTCGAATTCGAGCGGATCGCCGGAAATAAGATTCGGATCGAGTTCTTCAAATTGATTCTCATCGAAGAGAATGGAAAAATATTCTGCAGACCCGATACGATCGTGGTGGCCGCAATTCTGGCAGACATAAAAATTCGCGGTATGCTCTTGAGAAGGGAAAACTTTTTTACACGATGGACATTTATGCCACAGCCCTTCAGGAGTTTCTTTTTTTTCCTTGGTGGAAGTGGTGATGCCTTCTTTAATTCTCTTGAACCAGCTCATTTTTCAGTTGTCAGTTTCAGTTGTCAGTTTCAGTTGTCAGTTTCAGTTTCGCGTCGTCAGTTCAAACCTGACAACTGCCACTGACAACTGCCACTGACAACTGTTTACGCGATTGTGATCTCTTTTGAAAGGTAAACGTCCTGAATTGCGTTGAGTAACTGCACGCCATCCTTCATTGGTTTCTGAAATGCTTTTCTTCCCGAGATGAGTCCTTGCCCGCCGGCGCGTTTGTTGATCACTGCTGTCGCAACTGCTTCAGAAAGATCGGATGCTCCTTTCGATTCTCCTCCCGAATTGATCAATCCCATTCTTCCCATGTAACAATTTGCAACCTGGTAGCGACAAAGATCGATCGGGTGATCAGATGATAATTCAGAATAAACTTTCGGATTTGTTTTTCCGTGGCCGGTTGCAGTATATCCTCCGTTATTAGAGGGAAGTTTTTGTTTGATGATATCTGCTTTGATGGTAACGCCAAGATGATTTGCCTGGCCGGTAAGATCAGCAGCAGAATGATAATCCACTCCGTCTTTTTTGAAACCGGGATTACGCAGGTAACACCAGAGCACAGTTGTCATTCCGAGTTCATGTGCGCGCTCGAATGCCTGCGCAACTTCTACAATCTGACGCGCCGACTCTGCAGATCCGAAATAAATTGTCGCTCCCACTGCAACTGCTCCCAGATTCCACGCTTCCTGCACAGAGCCAAACATGATTTGGTCAAATTTATTCGGGTAACTCAGAAACTCGTTGTGATTTATTTTTACGATGAAAGGAATTTTATGAGCATATTTTCTCGAAACAGATCCGAGAATTCCATAAGTGGTGGCGACTGCGTTGCATCCTCCTTCGATAGCGAGCTTCACAATATTCTCTCCGTCGAAATACATCGGGTTCGGTGCAAAAGATGCTCCTGCCGAATGTTCGATTCCCTGATCAACCGGAAGAATAGAAACATATCCTGAATTTGCAAGCCGCCCGTTTCCATAGATCGCCTTCAAACTCCGCAGCACTTGAGGAGAACGATCGCTGGGCGCAAAAATCCTGTCCACAAAATCCGGTCCCGGCAAATGAAGCTGATCTTTGCTGATCGTTTTGCAGGAATGATTGAGGAGGCCGTCAGCCTGTGCCCCAAGAATTTCTTTGATCTTTGAAAGCGACATTTTGGTTAGAGATTAAAATTGTTCAGGGGTGCGAAAATACTAAAAAGTAATGGGTTATGGGTTATGGGTTTTGAGTTTTGGGTTTTGAGTTAAGAGATGGTAAATAATTTTTTGGCAAAAAAAATGTGCTGTCAATGTTCTGAATTTTTTTGTTGTTGCAGGAGTTCAGACAAAACACCTTCCTTCAAAGCATAAGCAGAGTAACGCATTTTTTTTATTTCAAGTTGTGTGACCACCGTTTCCACGAGTATCGCTGAAATCACAATGAGATCGACGCGCATGGCAATGAGTCCTTTCATCTGCATACGTTGCGCGCGCGTGGATGCGAGAATTTCTTCGTGTATCACCGCGCATTGTTCCATTTCAAATTCGCATTCGGTGATCTCATCAATATCCGGAAACAAACCGTGTTTTGCATTTACGATCGATGCAAGCGATTCGAAAGATCCGGAAGCGCCGATGAGTTCATTCACGCCATATTTTTTTCCCGCGATCCAGAGTGGTTGAAGCACGTCAATGAGATAATCGAAAATTTTTTTTCTTTCTTCTTCCGTGATGAGGTCCGAAGGATTGAATTTCTGCAGCAATCGCGATGCGCCGATCTCGAAACTCTGTTTCCACAGAATTTTTTCATTGTTCATGATAATGAATTCAGTGCTGCCCCCTCCGATGTCGATGATGAGCGACGGATGATCCGATAATTTCACGGCGAGCTTAACACCTTTTGCAATGAGTTCTGCTTCTTTTTCTCCGGGAATAATTTCAATATCAATTCCTGTTCTGCTTTTCACCGCATCCACAAATTCTTTTCCGTTCGTTGCATTGCGGATAGAGGAGGTTGCGAATGCCAGGATTTTATCAACGTTCCATTGCTTTGTCACAGAAAAATAATTTTCCATTGCTTCAAGCCCGCGAAGGAATGCAGCTTCGGCTATCAGATCTTTATTTATTCCGCCTTCTCCAAGCTTCACCGCAAGTTTTTCATGGTACAATGTTTCGAATGAATGATCTGCTTTGATCTCCGCAATAAGAAGATTAAAAGTGTTTGTTCCGAGATCGATGATAGCTGTTCTCATATTCAAGGATTCACGATTCTTTAAATTATCAGATGTTTTGAATCTTGAATCTGAAATTTTGAATTTTATGCTTTATAGAAAATCCATTTCCCTAATTCCTTCCACGAAACTTTTTTTCCGTACATGAGAATTCCCACACGGTAAATTCTTCCTGCTATCCAGGTCATGCAAAAGAAAGAAGCAACGAGAATTGCCATTGACAGATAGATCTCGTACGTTTTCACGCCCCCGTAAGGTATGCGCATGAGCATGACCACGGGCGAAGTGAACGGGATCATCGAAAGCCATTTTGCTATAGGGCCATCAGGATCATTCACGATGGAAACAAATGATGCGACGGAGATGACCAGTGGGATCGTGACCGGCGCAGTGAACTGGCTCGTATTGGCATCCGTATCCACCGCCGATCCGATCGCTGCGAAAATGGAAGCGTACATGAGGTAACCGAAAATAAAATAGAATACGAAGGAGGGAAGTAAATTTCCCCAGGGAATGGACATGATCGTGTTCACTGTGGTTTCGGTTTCTTCATTCACATCGAAGTTCAGCATGCTGTTGTGTTCTGGTACAACCACCGCAGTGGTCATGTTGTGCGGTTGCGCTTTGGTGAAGTCGAGTTGCTTGTCGTGAATTTTGTTGATGACAGGAGTAATAATGAAAAATGAAATGATGACCCACGCTGCGAATTGAGTCAGTCCCACGAGCATCACGGCAAGAATTTTTCCCATCATCAGTTGGAACGGCCTCACGGAAGAAACGATCACTTCCACGATGCGTGTATTTTTTTCTTCCACCACACTTTTCATCACCACCACGCCGAAAAGTAAAATGTAAATGTAAATGATGAGCCCGAAGATCAAACCAGCTGCGCCTTTCACTTCGGAATTCGTCACTTTCCCGCGTACCACATTATTCACCACCACTTCACGTTTTGTATTCTGGATCACATCTTCCGGAACAGAATCGTGCAGGAAGATCATCTCGCGGTAAACGCCATTGAGTTGCGCTTTCAGATAATTAATCACGGTTTGATTCGGATCCGTATTCGAATAGAGATCTGTTTTCAGGTCGTAATCGCCCTGGTCGAGCGAATCGCACGCGCCGAGAAAATGCGGATAGATGTAAAGAATGGAACAGTCGGAGGAATCGTGGTATAATTTTTTTATGTCGGAAATTTTATTCGCAACGTGATCAATATCGAATTTAATATTGAGCGAATCCCTGAACACCACCGGGTAATTCATGAAGTGAATGCAATTCGCACCTTCGTAAGATCCATCCACGACCACCACTTTCCTGTTCGGCGCACTTCTCCCGGCAAGAAAAGCAGGAACAAGAATAACGCCGGCAAAAAATACAGGCGCAAGAAAACACATTACGATGAACGTTTTGTTTTTCACCATTGTGAAATATTCCCTGCGCATGATGATGCCGATCTTTCCCATTATTCCGTGAAATTACTTTTTGTCCCGAAAATTGTTTTCGATTCTTCCGCGCCCGAATTCTCCTGCACCTTGGAAATGAAAATATCATTCATCGTTGGCAATACTTCATTGAAAGAATGGATCTCGCTCACCGGGAGAACAGAATCCAGCAACTGGTTCGGTGTTGTATTTCCAATGAGTTTCACCCGCGCAAAATTCATTCCGCCGTGTTCTCCTTTTTCCACCAGCTCTGATCCGGTCCACAACGCATTGGTGAAACCCATCATGTTTCCCTTGAAATGAATATCGTAAGTGCGCGATGCGTAAGTTTTGCGGATCTCTTTCACATTGCCATCGAGAATTTTTTTCGCGCGATTGATAAGCGCAATGTTGTCGCACAATTCTTCCACCGATCCCATGTTGTGAGTGGAAAGGACGATGGTGGCGCCATTTTTTTTCAATCGAAGAATTTCATCGCGGATAAGCGCCGCATTGATCGGATCGAATCCGCTGAACGGTTCATCGAGAATAAGTAAACGCGGTTCGTGCAGCACGGTAACAATGAACTGCACTTTTTGCTGCATTCCTTTCGAAAGTTCCTCCACCTTTTTTTTCCACCAACCCTTCATTTCAAAACGTTCGAACCATTCTTCAATTCT
Source organism: Bacteroidota bacterium (assembly GCA_016194975.1). NCBI lineage: Bacteria > Pseudomonadati > Bacteroidota > Bacteroidota bacterium. Next base: position 33,192 of record JACQAM010000001.1, on the reverse strand, counting down.
TTTTTTCGCTTCCTGTTTTGAAAGTCCTTTCAGCCGCGCAAGATAAATGGCCTGTTCGCCCACTTCCATTTTGCGATAGAGTCCGCGCTCTTCCGGGAGATAACCGATCTGCTGCACATGCCGTGGTTCGAGCAAACGATCATCGAAAAGAATTTGTCCGCTGTCGGGGCCGGTGATCTGGTTAATGATGCGAATGAGCGTTGTCTTTCCTGCGCCATTCGGCCCGAGCAATCCGAAAATTGTTCCATCGGGAACTGAAATGCTAACATCGTCGAGCGCAAGATGGTTGGCATAACGCTTCACAATATTTTTCGTGACCAGCAAATTTCCCATTGGTAACGAAGATAACTGTTAGTTGGGAGTTGGGAGTGTGCCTGTCCGCCGAAATTTTAATAAAGGCGGAGAGTTGGGAAAAATTAAGAATGGAGAATGGAAAATCTTGCCCGACGAATGCGATTGCAATCAGTAGCAGACGGGGCAATAAGCAGGCCCGGCAGTTCAAAACAGAAGGATGAAATTTAGACAGCCTCTAAGTAAACGCGCCTTAAATTATTCTTTATTAAAATGATCTTTGATTTCCTCCCTCCATTCTCCCCACTCATTCAAAATATTCCCGCATCCTGTCGAAGAAATTTTTTTCTTTCTTTCCGGGATTCGGTTTGAAGCTCGAAGAATCTTTGAGTTTCTCCATCAGTTTTTTCTCTTCGGAATTCAGGTGCGTAGGCGTCCACACCTGCACACTCACGAGCAGGTCACCGCGCGAATAACCATTCAGATCGGGCAACCCTTTTCCTTTCAGCCGCAGAATTTTTCCGCTTTGTGTTCCTGCATCTACTTTCACGCGCGCTTTTCCGTCGAGCGTAGGAATTTCAATGCTCGTGCCGAGTGCTGCATCGGGAATGCTGATGTGATGTTCGTAAAAAATATTATTTCCATCGCGTGTAAAATGTTCGTGCGGAATTTCTTCAATGAGCACAATTAAATCTCCGGGAACTCCACCGCGCGGACCTGCATTTCCTTTTCCGCTTACACTCAATTGAATTCCATCGTGCACACCAGGAGGAATTTTCACCGAGATCTGTTCTTCGCCGCGCACCACTCCATCTCCGTGACATGATTTGCATTTGTCGGTGATCGTTTGTCCTTCTCCGTGACAAGTGGGACAAATAGTAGTTGTTTGCATTCGGCCGAGCATCGTGTTCATGTATTGTACCACATGGCCATTTCCCTTACAAGTAGGACAAGTATTCGTGGAAGAACCATTTGCAGCGCCGGTGCCATGACATTTATCGCAGCTTACATATTTCGGAACTTTTAATTTTTTTTCTACGCCATTCGCTACTTCTTCGAGAGTAACTTTCACTTTCACACGGAGATTTTGTCCGCGGCTTACACGCCGGCCGCCTCTTGTTCCTCCGCCAAATCCACCACCGCCACCGAATGCGCCGCCGAAAATATCACCGAACTGAGAAAAAATATCGTCCATTGAAAATCCGCCAGCGTGCCCGCCTGCAGCGCTGCTGCCTACGCCTGCGTGACCGAACTGATCGTATTTTGCTTTTTTCTCGGCGTTGCTCAGCACTTCATACGCTTCCGCTGCTTCCTTGAATTTTTCTTCCGCCGCTTTATCACCGGGATTTTTATCGGGATGAAATTTAATAGCCATCTGGCGATAAGCTTTTTTTATCTCCTCGGCAGAAGCTGATTTGCCAACTCCCAGAATTTCGTAGTAATCTCTTTTACTCATTATTCAATTTCTCCGGATGATTGAAATGAAACCATATTATTTTATTTAAATTGATTCCCAATTATTGAATTTAAAATCTTGAACATTAAACCTTGAACATTCAGGAACCGACAATAACTTTTGCAAAGCGTATCACTTTTCCATTGAGCAAATAACCTTTTTCAATTTCTTCCACCACTTTTCCTTTCAGATCTTCAGTAGGTGCGGGAATATTCGTCACTGCCTCGTGAATTTCGGAATCAAAAATTTTTCCTTTTGAGTCCATCGGTTCGAGTCCGTTCTTTCCCAGCATACTTTTGAATTTCTGTGCAATGAGGACAATTCCTTCATTCATCGCTTTTGCATCAGCCGTTTTTTCATTGTTGGCAATAGCGCGATCGAGATCATCCACTACCGGAAGCAGGTTTTTAATCACATCGGCGCCGGCCATTGACAGAATTTCTATGCGCTCTTTCGCTGTGCGTTTCCGGAAATTATCAAATTCGGAATAGAGACGGATGTATTTATCATTGATCGCTGCAAGTTGTTCTTCCAGTTCGGCAATGCGTTTTTCTTTTTCATCTGTGGGAATGCCCGGAAGATCCTTCTGAACTTCCGCCTTAGTATGCTCCGGCGAAACTTCCTGTTTTTCTACCGGCGTTTCATTTTTTTCATCACTCATTTTCTTCCGTTTAAAAAAATCTTTCATTAATGCAGTTGTTCAAATTTCAGACCGCGCAAAGATAATGCGTCATACTGACAGAAAGCGAGAATTTTATTGGGGAAAAGCGACAAAAAAACCCGTTCCTGTCAGTAGGAAACGGGTTTGCCTGAAAAAAATATTTCTCAGTGGAAAAGATCATTCTCTTCCAGCATTCCCGGCTGATCGATCCATCCTGAATTGGGTTCTTTTTTCTTTTTTGGTTTTTTGTGATGTGCTTTTCCTTTTTTCTGGTGAATGGTTTGCGTGCTTAAAGCTTTCGGCAATTCATCGCCATGAAGGTTTTTAGCAACGATGACGCCGTTTCCGTCAATGAGAACATTGGTGGGAATTGAATTCACCTGGTAAAGCTGCGCTTCTTTGCTTCCCCAGTATCCGAGATCGCTCACATGATAACGCCAGAACAAACTATCGTGTTTGATGGCAGCGATCCACGAAGCACGGTCGCGATCGAGCGATACGCTGAAGATCTCGAGTGAAGTTCCATTGACGAACGTAGAATCTTTATAAGCGAGATAAGTTTTTCTCACATTGGGATTTTCGTGCCGGCAGGGCCCGCACCAGGATGCCCAGAAATCGATAAGCACCATTTTCCCTCGGAGAGAAGAAAGCCGGAGTGTATCGACTCCGCTCGTATCTCTTTCAGCGATCTCCGGTGCAATATTCCCGACGTTGAGCCCGATCATATTCCCGGTCTGTGAAAAAAGCGGGGTGATAAAAACCAGGAAAGGAATAAAGAAATATTTTTTCATGATAAAATGTATTGACGATCTTTTCAGTTCAGTTTTAAAAAAAATGTTTGCTCAGTTCTTTCTCACAATTTCTGCACCAAGTTTTTTCAGTCGCCCGTCAATGTCCTGGTAACCGCGATCGATCTGTTCGATGTTGTGAATAATGCTTTTTCCGTTGGCAGAAAGTGCTGCAATCAGCAACGACACGCCTGCGCGTATATCGGGCGAGGTCATGGTCACGCCGCGGAGTTTATGATTTCTTCCGAGGCCGATCACAGTTGCGCGATGTGGATCACAAAGAATGATCTGTGCGCCCATGTCAATGAGTTTATCGACGAAGAACAAACGGCTCTCGAACATTTTCTGGTGAATGAGCACACTTCCTTTCGCTTGCGTTGCAACAACAAGAACGACGCTGAGAAGATCAGGCGTGAATCCCGGCCACGGTGCATCGGCAATAGTAAGAATGGATCCATCGATAAAAGTTTCGATCTCGTACGATTCCTGTGCCGGAATAAAAAGATCGTCTCCGCGCTTTTCCATTTTAATTCCGAGCCGTTGAAAAACTCCGGGAATCATTCCGAGTTCATCATGCGCAACATTTTTTATCGTGATCTCCGATTGCGTCATAGCAGCGAGGCCGATGAAACTTCCCACTTCGATCATGTCGGGTAGCAAGCGGTGCGTTGTTCCTCCGAGTTTTTCTACGCCTTCCACAGTGAGAAGATTAGAACCGATGCCGGAAATTTTTGCGCCCATCCTGTTCAACATTTTACAGAGTTGCTGCACGTAAGGTTCGCAGGCTGCGTTATAGATCGTGGTTTTTCCTTCGGCAAGGACAGCGGCCATCAGGATATTTGCAGTGCCTGTAACGGATGCTTCTTCCAGCAGCATGTGTGCGCCTTTGAGACGTTTTGCTTCTACGGTGTAAAATTCATTCTGCGTATCGTAAGTGAATTTAGCGCCGAGATTTTCGAAACCGATAAAATGTGTGTCGAGACGACGACGGCCAATCTTGTCGCCACCAGGTTTGGGAATAAAACCTTTTCCGAATCGCGCGAGGAGCGGGCCTACAATCATAATCGAACCGCGCAGCGCGCCGCCTTTATTTCTGAATTTTTCGGAGTTTATATAATCGATATTCACATTATCGGCACGGAAAGAATATTCTTCGCGGCCTGTCTTTTCAATCTTCACGCCGAGATCGCGGAGAAGATCGATGAGTTTATTCACATCAACGATGTCGGGAATATTGCTGACCGTAATTTTTTCGGGAGTGAGCAGAACAGCAGAGAGTATCTGTAACGCTTCGTTCTTGGCGCCTTGTGGAATAAGCTCGCCTTTTAATTTTTTTCCGCCTGTAATTTCAAATGAAGACATTCAGTTGTCAGTTGTCGGTTGTCAGTGTTCAGTTGCAGAACTAAGTGAAGCTTAACACTGACAACTGGTGCTGACAACTGGAATTATCTTTTTTTCTTTTTCTTGTTCATCATTTTTTTCTTGTTCGAATGATGCTGCATCTGGTTTTGCGGAATAGCGTTCTTGGGAAGAATTTCACTCGTGTGCAGGAAGCGGAATTGTTCGCTCACTTTGAGTTTTCCCCCTGAAAGATTTTCAAGTTGTTCAACAATGAGCTGGTCGTTCACCGAATCACGGTTCCAGTTCAGGTATTGCTTTTTCATAAGCTGCGCGAGCTGGTCGGTGAAAAGTTCCCGGTTCTTCTCGTCTTTTTCCATCATCGCTTTCTTGATGAGATCTTCGAGGATTTTTCCGTAATGTTTGAATTTGATATCGCTTTGCGGATAAGGAACGCGATCCGGCTTGGAATCCATTTTTGATTTTTCAGGTTTCGGGAATGGAGATTCAACATCCAGTTTGTAATCGGCCATGATGTGAAGATGATCCCACAATTTATGTTCGTAGTCGACGATCTCTTTGATCTGCGGATTGAGAATGCCCATCACGCGTACAATGGAACGCGCGCAGTAGGAGCGTGCTTCTTTATCCTTGAGCGAAAGACAATATTCGATCATTCGGGAAACGCTGCGCCCGTATTCGGCGATCACCATCGACGGTTGCTCCGTGTTATATTCCATTCCGGTGGAATTCACTATTCCTTCTTGTATTTTCATTTTCAGCAGAATTTCGGGAACCCATTTGGGTATTCACAAATATACAGAAATTAGTTATTGGTCATTGGTGCGTATCATAAGTGATCTTATTGGGAAATCAAATGATCTTTGGCATTATTAACAGTTGTGCAGTGACTGTAAAAAATCGGTGATTGGTATATTCGTGTTGATTGGCAATTTGTACCTCGCGTGAAAGCCATGCGCGAATACATTTTCTTTGCGAACTTTGTTTTGAAAATAATCTCCCGGATATTTCACGAATGAATATTTTTCCTTTCCTGCTTTATTATCTTGTTCTTGTTCCTGTTTCGTGCATGCCATTTTTCTTTCTTCACGGAATAGCTCGCGTGATGTATTTTTTTCTTTACCCCGTTTTCGGTTACCGGAAAAAAGTGGTGAAAGAAAATCTGTGTAATGCATTTCCTGATCGGAGTGAAAAAGAACGAAAAGAAATTGCGCGGAAATTCTACCTGTTCCTCGGCGACCTGCTGCTCGAAGGATTCAAATCATTTACCATCTCAGAGAAAACACTTCACCGGAGATTGCATTTGAGTAATCCGGAATTGGCAGAAAAATATTTTGCAAAAAATAAAAGTGTGATCATTGCCATCGGCCATTACAACAGCTGGGAAATGTTTCTGGCCGGCATCGATTCTTTTATGAAACACAAAGTGTACATCATTTACCAGCCGCTATCCAATAAATTCTTCGATCGAAAACTCAGGGAAACGAGAAGTGAACACGGAACCATCATGCTCCCGGCAAAAGAGGTGAAAAAATTTTTCGCGGAAAAACAAAAAGAACCTACCGCAACTATTTTCGCGATCGATCAATCGCCTTCTTCCAATAAGAATTGTTACTGGATGAAATTCCTTAATCAGGAAACCGGGATACTTTTCGGAACGGAAAAATTCTCGAAAGAAACCGGGCAGCCGGTTCTCTATGCAAGGATCAATAAAGTGAGAAGGGGATATTATTCACTTGATCTCACTCTTGTGACTGATGATCCGAAATCAACAGCGTACGGGGAGATCACAGAAAAAGTAACGCGGCTGCTGGAGAAAGATATTATTGCTCAGCCGGAATACTGGTTGTGGAGCCACAAACGATGGAAACACAAAAGAGAAATTTCTGAAACGAAAAAAAAAAGCTGATCACTTTTTTTCGAGGCGGCTTCCCACCGGGCGTTCATTGCGCATAGTCACCGCTGCTTTCACAAAATTCACGAATAGCGGTTGCGGATTATCCACTGTGCTTTTGTATTCAGGATGGAATTGCACACCGAGGAACCACGGATGGCCCGACAACTCAACGATCTCAACGAGTCCGCCTTCAGGATTTATTCCTGACGCATGCATTCCTGCTTTTTCAAAATCATTCAGGTATTCATTGTTGAATTCATAGCGATGGCGGTGACGTTCATAGATCGTATGTTTCGCATACACCCTGGAAGCAATTGAACCTTCACTCAACTGGCAGGGATAGGCGCCGAGACGCATGGTTCCTCCTTTGTGCGTGATCTTTTTCTGCGCTTCAAGAAGATCAATAACAGGATACGGAGTATTTCCATCCATCTCGGTGGAATGCGCTCCTTTCATACCAAGTACATTTCTCGCAAATTCAATTACCGCACACTGCATGCCGAGACAAATTCCGAAAAAAGGAACATGATTTTCACGTGCAAATTTTATGGCAGAAATTTTTCCTTCAATTCCGCGATGGCCGAATCCGGGTGCGACCAATATGCCGGTGAGGCCCGATAATTTCTGATGCACATTTTCTTCGGTAATACTTTCTGAATGGATCCAGGAAAGATTCACTTTACAATCGTTTGCAACGCCTGCATGAATAAAAGATTCTGCAATGGATTTGTAGGAATCTTTCAGTTCAATATATTTTCCCACGAGACCAATGTTCACTTCACTTTTCGGATGATACAAACGATTCACAAATTCTTTCCAACCGGAAAGATCCGCAGGTTTGTCAATGGAGAGTCCGAGTTTCTGGAGAACTACTGAATCGAGTTGTTCTTTTTCCATGAGTAGCGGAACTTCATAAATACTTTTTGCATCCATCGCTTCGATCACCGCGTTGCTTTCCACATTGCAGAAGAGTGCTACTTTCCGTTTGAGCTCATTGCTCAGGGGATGTTCAGTTCTGCACACCAGCACATCAGCAGTGACGCCGTATTCCTGCAAAAGTTTTACAGAATGCTGCGTAGGTTTTGTTTTCAATTCGCCGGAAGCGGAGAGATAAGGAACGAGCGTGAGATGAACAACCAGTACATCTTTCGGCATTTCCCATCGCAACTGGCGAACAGCTTCCACATAAGGCAATGATTCGATGTCGCCAACTGTGCCACCGATCTCGGTGATGATCACATTGTACTGTCCCGTGTTGCCGAGCAAACGAATGCGGTGTTTTATTTCATCGGTAATATGCGGAATGATCTGAACTGTTTTTCCGAGGTAGTCTCCGCGCCTTTCTTTTTCAATTACTGTTTTGTAAATTTTTCCGGTGGTAACATTATTCGCTTGCGAAGTAGGAACATTCAGGTAACGTTCGTAATGACCGAGATCAAGATCGGTTTCTGCACCATCATCCGTCACATAACATTCACCATGCTCATACGGATTCAGTGTACCGGGATCGACATTGATATAAGGATCCAGTTTCTGGATCGTGACTGTATAGCCGCGAGCCTGCAATAATTTTGCGAGAGAAGACGAGACAATTCCTTTACCTAAAGAGGAAGAAACACCGCCGGTTACAAAAACATACTTGGTGGATGACATAGGAGAATAGAACTGATAACCGGGATACAAATGTAAGGAAGATGATACAGTAAGCGGCCAGCAGAATGCAGTTTTTTGGTAAACTCTTAAAAAGATAGGTGATTTGTTAGCAAAAAATTACACATCAAAACGCCCAGTTCATGCTGATGCTCGGCATGATCGGCAACTGGTTCACCCGCTTGTAAGTTACACGGTCGAAATAAAAGACGTTCGCGCGATTGTAAACGTTCGTACAACCTGCCGCAACTTCCAGTTTGTTCATATCACTGAATTCCCAGACGCGCTTAACTGTTATGTCAAGGCGATGATAAGTTGGCAACTGGTGAGAATTCAACTGGCCGTAAAGAATACCGAGAGTTCCATTCTGTGAAGTGTAATTCGAAGTGATACTGTTAAAGGCGAGGTTTTCGTAAAATCCCTGCGTAGGCGTGAAAGGAAATCCGGTCCCGAAATTCCAGCGCGCATCTACCTCCCAGCATTTATTGTGCACATCACTCTTCACTTTTTTTCCGGTCAATGTATCACGATGAGAAATTCTCGGGCCGAAATTATAAGAAGCGACCACGTTAATATTATGACGACGATCGAAATTCGGACGATAACTTTCTATTCCATCCCAGCGGGTAACATAACCAAGAGAATAAACGGTCCACAAATAAATATCATTGAATTCATATTTGCAGACAAAATCGGCGCCATACGCCTTACCGGTTTCCACAATGAAATCTTTTTTAAGTTCATCCGGTTTGTCGGCATTCGAAGCATCATCATCATAAAGTTTATTTCTGTTCAGGTTCGTGAGTTCCGTGAAATCTTTCAGGTAACCTTCGAGTGTGAATTCGAGATTTCCCCATTTCTGCGTGGAGTCGATAGGATCATATTCCACACCGAGGATCGCATGTTCTGCTTTCTGCAATTTTGATTTCACCTCCACTACGCTTCCATCGGGATTCGTGAAATGCGATGGAATATTATCAGACCCGGAAAGAAAACCGTAGAAGAGATTTACCACATCACGATCGGAAACAGCGCTGAGCAGATTCTGCGAATACATTCCGGCAGCGCCTTTGATCCGCAAATGATCATTCACATTCACCTTAAAAGCGAGACGTGGTTCGGGCGACATTTCATTGAGCGATGCATAATACTGAAAACGGAAACCGGGTTCAATGACAAGGTTCCGCGTTTTTGTAGAATCTTTTCCCCAATTCTTCGAGATCCATTTGTATTTCATGTAAGCGGCAAATTCCGTGGTATTGTCTTTCTGATCGATCGTCCGGTGCACCGAATTTTCAAAAAAGAAATCGGTGGAATAACCGAGCACTTCAAGACCGTAGTTAATCACATTCTTGCGCTGGAAATAAGTAAAATTCAAACCCATGTTGAATCCGTCAACCGAACTGTTTCTCGGCTGAAAATAATTTTCTGTCATTCCAATAGCGTAACGCGAGTAAGCGAAATTTCCTTTGATGAGCGTAGTGGAAGATCCCGGGATCACCTGGAAATTACTTCCGAATCCCATTGCTTTCCATTTGAGACTCACCGCCGATTTGAAATTGGTAACTGTATCATCAAAAAGAAATCCGAAAAGATTCAGTTTACTTCCGTTGATGCTGTTGAAAGAAACTTTTCCGTAATAATCATTGAAGTTGAATGGAAGTCCATTTGTGCTGTCGACATAGGGATAAAGAAATTTCGAGGTCTGCCGCAGGTAAGAATTCTTCACTGATAAAACATAAGAGATTGATCCATGTCTATTGCTCGTGTCCATGCGCTCGATAGGCCCTTCGAACATGAGTTTGGATCCGAACGGGCTCAAGGTGATTTTTCCTCCGAAACGTTTCCGGTTTCCATCGCGCGTTGTGATATCCATTACCGAAGAAATTCTTCCGCCGTAATCGGCATTGAATCCACCGGTGTACACGTCAAGATTTTTAATGATGTCGGTATCGAAAACAGAAAATAATCCGATCGAGTGAAAGGGATTGTAAATGATCATTCCGTCCAGCAGCACTTTATTCTGCACCGGAGTTCCGCCACGAATGTAAAGTTGCCCGCCCTGGTCACCGGAACTTACCACGCCGGGAAGAACCTGCACAGATTGTGCAACGTCGGCCACACCGCCCACAGCAACAACACGTGTAATATCTTTTGCATTCATGGAAGTATGTCCAACACCCGGATTTTCCTGTTGTTCCTGTTTGTGTGCGGAAATAACGACCTCTTTCATCACGCGTGGCTTGAGCTGAATATTCTGGGTGGTGATATCACCTGCTTTCACTGTAACACTAAGACTTCCGCTTTCATAATTTGATTGTTGCGCAATGAGTGTGTAAGTTCCCGGAGGAATTTTTGTGAGCGAATAAAATCCGTTTATATCTGTAGTAACGCCATAGGAAGTTCCATCGAGATATACAGTACCGAACAGAACCGCTTCACCGGTACTGGCGCTGGTCACAGTTCCGCGAATGGTGGCGTTCTGTGCAATGATAAAAACGGGGCTTAGAATTGTAAATGCGGCGCAGGCCAGAAATTTGCGCATAGTATAGGCGTTTTTTATAGTGGGCAAAAATAAGGGTTAACCTTATTCATCCGACGTTACATTAACAGGCGGTAGATGTGAGAAGACAGGAGGTTCCAATAAAGGAACAGTCGGCTCATTCCGACATGCTGAGAATAGCAGCGAGTTCTTCTTTCGTTACCGGCATCACGGACAGGCGCGGTATGCGCACGAGCGGAAGATTTTTCAGAGCGTGTTCTTTTTTTATAGATGTGAACGGGACTGCTTTTTTCAGTTTTCTCAATGGAACAAGATCCACGCACGACCAGCGATCATCGTCGCCGGCAGTAGGATCCCGGTATGCTTCATTGGCAACTTTCGCAATGCCCACAATTTCCATTCCTTCATTACTGTGATAGAACAGCACTTCATCGTTTTTTTTCATTGCGCGCAGGTGATTGCGCGCGGCGTAATTGCGCACGCCATCCCATCGTGCTTTTCCGTCTTTAGCGAATTGTTCCCACGAGTAGGCGGAGGGTTCTGATTTTACAAGAAAGTAGTTCATTGGATAATTTGTGAAACAAAGATGAATTAAAGTTTCGTAGCTCGATTACTTTTTTAATTTTGGAGCGGCATACCCCCGCATGCGAAAACTATGCGTATACAACCCACCCGGCACACGCCACTCGTTATCATTGATGAAAATGCAGGATCTATAACGATTTCGGGGGTTTCCATTCCTGAAAATGCCTACGTTTTTTTCCGACATCTTGAAGAATACATCGAATCGCTCGATCCTGAAAAAGTGAAGAAATTCTCTTTTACCTTCCGGCTCGAATACATGAACACACTTTCTTCAAAAGCATTTCTGGATTATATGCGCATGGTGAAAGATACGAAGCAGATTCCGCTCGAAGTGACTTGGGAATATTTTTCAGATGACGAGGAAATGAAAGATCACGGAGAAACTTTTTCCGAGATCGTGGATATTCCCTTCAAGTATCGCTCACTCGATCCCAAAGCACGCGTAGTTCCCGGAAAACAGAAATAACTTTCCAAGCTCCAAATCTCAAATCTGAACCCTACAATGTTGCCTGCCTGCCCCTGACAGGAATTTTGGAATTTGGATTTTCTTTTTTTTGGAATTTCAATGAATGATCTTCCACGTCAGTTCCTTCAGCAGTTCTCCTTCATCGGCATTCACATTATCCACTCCTTTCCAGCGAAGATCATATTCACGCAAAAAAGAAAAAACTGCTTTGATCTTTTTTACGGAATAAGCATTAGCCGCCGTCACGTATTCATTCACGTAAAACGGATGAATGCCCAGACTCTTCGCAACATTCTCGCGGGAATGATCAGTAAGAAAATGATACCGCAGGAGTTTCGAAAAATAATTGAACAGCAAGCTCATTGTCACCGGGAAGGGATGTTCTTTCGGGTTATCGGCGAAATAATTCACAATACGATTTGCTTTCAGGATGTCTCTCTTTGCAAATGCGCTCGTGAGTTCGAATGAATTATAGTCTTTGCTGATCCCGATATTCGCTTCGATCAGTTCGGGAGTGATCTCTGCGCCGGACGGAATGATAATCATTATTTTTTCAAGCTCATTCACGATCTTTCCGAGATCGGTGCCGAGATAATCGGTGAGCATCTGCAACGCTTTCGGCCCGGCAGAATATTTTTTTTCTTTCAGGAAACCTGCGATCCAGTCAGGAATTTTATAATCGCGCAGTTTTTCCGATTCAAACAACACACCATTCTTTGAAACCGACTTCGCGAACGATTTTCTTTTGTCGAGCGTTTTGTATTTGTAACAGATCACCAGCAGCGTGGAGTTGAGCGGTTGTTGCACGTAACTTTCGAGCTCTTCAATTTCTTCCACATGCTGCGCTTCTTTCACGATCAGTACCTGCCGCTCGGCCATCATGGGATAACGTTTCGCTTCACTCACGATCGTATTCACATCCACATCACGCCCGTAAAGAATGGTCTGGTTGAATTCTTTTTCTGCATCATCAAGAACATTCTTCTCGATGTAATCCGAAATTTTGTCAATGTAAAACGGTTCCTCTCCACTCAGCACGTAAACCGGTTTGTAATTTTTCTTTTTGAGATCGGAAAGAATAGCGTTGAATTCCATACTGCAAAATTAAGCGCGGACAGAAAGCAGAAAATGAAGTTGTAAAAATTGTTCAGAAAAAAAGCTCACGACTTCGCACGCACGTTTGCCTGCCCGGACGCATGCGCATGTCCGCCGAAAAGATGAAGATTCAAATGAAAGAATCCATGCCCCGAATAAGCTCCGGTTGATTTCGTTTTACTTTTTTTCTTCATGGTTTTCATCCGGTGGCGATGCGCCTCGCGTTCGGGTTCACTGTGCAGCGATCTGCCGCCTTTGCGCAAACGTTTCGTGGTGTTGTAAGTAGCCAGTTCGGGATTGAGCCCGCTGCAGATTTTTTCTCCACGGCAATCTGCCAGCAAAAAAATAAAAAAAGGAATGAGGAGAAAAAATGCACGGGGCATAACGAAACGAAAATAGCCAATTATTTTTCATTCATTATTCTGCACACGATCTCAGAAGCGAAGATGTTTCACCGTAAGGCCGTTATTGATCAGTTCTTTCAGTGAATCGATTCCGATCTTAAGATGCGACTCTACAAAACGGTCGGTCACTTTTCGGTCACTTTTTTCTGTTTTGATTCCTTCTGCCACCATGGGCTGATCGGAAACCAGCAGCAGCGCTCCTGTTGGAATTTCATTATGAAAACCAACTGAAAAAATAGTGGCAGTTTCCATGTCAATGGCCATCACACGGATCGATCGCAGGTATTCTTTGAATTCTTCATCGTGCTCCCACACGCGCCTGTTCGTAGTGTAAACCGTTCCCGTCCAGTAATCTTTTTTGTGATTCCTGATCGTGGTTGAAATTGCTTTTTGCAGGCTGAACGCAGGCAACGCCGGAACTTCCGGTGGAAAATAATCGTTGCTGGTTCCATCGCCGCGTATCGCCGCAATAGGAAGAATAAGATCGCCGAGATTATTTTTTCTTTTCAATCCTCCGCATTTCCCGAGGAAGAGACAGGCTTTCGGTTGTATGGCGCTGAGCAGATCCATTATTGTTGCAGCAGTTGCGCTTCCCATTCCGAAATTGATGATGGAAATTCCTCCTGCGTGTGCGCTCGGCATTGGTTTATTCACACCCTGCACTTTCACTTTATGCAGTTTTGCAAACAGGTTCACATAATTGGAAAAATTGGTGAGCAGAATGTATTCCCCCCATTTCTCCAGCGGAACTCCCGTGTAGCGCGGCAACCAGTTGGCAACGATCTCTTCTTTTGTTTTCATGAATGGATTTTGTGGAGCGAAGATAGAAAGCAGATCGGTTGTATTCTGCAAATTCTTTTTTTTCAATTGGGAATATTGGCCGGGAAATACTTTTTTATAAAAACACGCCTGATGTTCACCAGGTAAAGAGCACCGCGATGCAGGCGAGAAGTATCAAAGCAAGAACAAGAACAATGGCTTTGGTTTTTTTTCCGAGGTCTTCTTCATCCGCCACTTCCTGCCGGTATTCCGCGAGCTTTGATGCCTGCGAAGATTTTTTTATATCCACCGCAGGGAGCGATCTTTTTTTATTTCCACTTCTTCATCGCGAAAAGCTGTTCCGCAGAAATTACATTTGTAGTGGAGATCACCGGTTTCCTCCAGGTCATTTCCACCGCATTGCGGACAAATAAGTTTTTCGAGTGTCAATTTCTGAAAATATGCGGTCAAATATAACGAGAGCAATTCTGATGCGACAGTAAAATATTCATAATCTTGTCCTGCAATGCTGCCGCCGCTGAATTTTCCGGAATACATTTTTCGCCTTCGCAATGCAGGAACGAAGCAAGAGTTATTTGATGAAGTGAGAAAAAAATGGATCGTGTTAACGCCGGAAGAGTGGGTGAGACAGCATGCCGTGAAATGGCTCGTGAATGAAAAAAAATTTCCTGCATCATTACTTGCCGTGGAAAAATCCATCAGCGTGAACGGGCTCAATAAAAGATGCGACATTGTTGCGTGGTCGCACGAAATGAAACCGGTGCTCATCGTGGAATGCAAATCGCCGGAAGTGGAAATTACGCAGGAAGTTTTTGACCAGGCAGCGAGATACAATCTTACACTCGGTGCCAATCTGTTTTTGCTTACCAATGGAATGAAACACTTCTGCTGTCAGGCGGATCACTCGACAGCGAATTATATTTTTCTTCCCGAACTTCCGTCCTATTCTCAGTTATATTCACATTGAGATCCGGCCTCGTGTGGAATATTTGAAGTTTTTCCTATGGAATTTTCTCATTTTATTCCCAATCTTTTCACAATCGCATTTCATCGGGTAAATCGTCTTTGAATTCCAGATTGTTATGTGTACATTCGTAGTTCACAGTTCTCAATTCACTCAACACAAACTGACCTAATCAAATTCCATGAAAAGGATCTTTACCATCATCACCACATTCGCGGTTGCAACTTCTCTTTCTGCAAGGAACGGAAATGCGCCAAGCGTTACTCCCCATCAGAATCATACACCGGTGTCTAAACTGGCTCCGGATGAATACATGGCAAATACCATGATATTTAATATGCTCCCGGAATTCAGGAGTGTATGCAGTAACGAACATATCAATATTCCCGAACTGAATGATTTCTTTACAATGATCGGTGCGGTACAAGTGAAGAAAATTTATCCGAATGAAAAACAACCGGAAACAAAATTCAATAAGTATGGACAGAAAATGGTGGACATCACACTGATCTATCAGGTTACTTTCACCAGCGCACTTGATCTCGATAAAGCGATCGGCAAAATGTTCAATCTTGGTTACTGCGAATATGTAGAACCGCATTACATTCCGAAATGTACGCTCGTTCCGAATGATCCGCAGGCAACGCAGGCTCAATCCTATTACCTGTACACTGTTCACGCAGCAGGTTCAACGCAGAGCGGATGGGATATCAGTACCGGAAGTACTTCTGTCATCATTGGTATTGTCGATACAGGAACTGAACTCACACATTCCGATCTCGTGAATCAATTTGCACACAACGCTGCTGATCCTGTGAATGGAGTTGATGATGATCTGGATGGATACGTTGACAATTATACAGGATGGGACGTAGCTTTGAATGATAACGATGCTACCTGGCAGGGAAATGCGCACGGCGTTGCAGTTTGTGGTGATGCAGATGCACAGGTGAATAATAATAATAAAGTTGCCGGCCCCGGATTCAATTGCAAAATAATGCCGGTGAAAATTGCGGATGCTACAGGAGCGCTCACCGCAGGTTACGAAGGAATCACTTACGCTGCCGATCACGGTTGCGGAGTAATCAATTGTTCATGGGGCGGAACAGGTGGCGGATCTTACGGACAAAGTATCATTACTTATGCAACTGTAAATAAAGATGCGTTGGTGGTTTGTGCGGCAGGAAACGATGGACTCGACGAAGCATTTTATCCGGCGGCGTATGATTACGTTCTCAGTGTTGCTGCAACACAGAACGGTGATTCACGCGCATCATTCTCCAATTGGAATTACACGGTGGATGTGGATGCCCCCGGCGTAAATATTCTGAGTACGTGGACGAGCAACAGCACAGTTGCTAACAGCGGAACTTCGATGGCTTCACCGATCACTTCCGGTTGTGCTGCAATTGTCCGTTCGTTTTATCCCGGTTACAATGCGATGCAAACCGGCGAGCGATTGAAACAAACTGCAGATAATATTTATTCTGTTGCAGGAAATACCGGGCCAACCTATGCTGATAAACTCGGAACAGGACGCATCAATCTTTACCGCGCGCTTACTGATCCTACTACAACTCCTTCGGTGATCTATTCAAATATAAATTTTGATGATCACAATGATGAAGCATTTGTTGCCAATGATACGGTGCGCATTACCGGGCTATTCACAAATTATCTTGCTACAACAACAAATCTCGTAGCAACTTTATCTGTTGTAACCGGTGGAACTTATGTGAGCGTACTCGACGGATCAACTACTGTTGGAGCGCTCGCTACAATGGGAACTGCAACTCATGTTCCTGATCCATTTCAGGTAAAAATTCTTCCAACGGCTCCTATCAATCAGCAGATCGATTTTAAATTGACAATGACTGATGGATCTTATTCTGCCAACCAATATTTTTCTTTGATCGTGAATGTCGATTACATCAACATCACCGTGAATGATGTTTGGACCACCAATACCTCGAAAGGATTGATCGGTTACAACGGGCCTAATCAGGTGCAAGGGCTCGGATTCGATTATCATTCGATTCCTACCGGAACACTCATGTATGAATCAAGTTTCATGGTTGGAAAATCTTCATCAGCTGTTGATGATATGGTGCGTGGCGCTACACCGGGACAAACGGATGCTGATTTTTCTTCTACTTCTAATGTCCGGTTGGTTGCTGTTCCTGTTTCAGATTTTGATACGGATGGAAAATTCAGCGATGCTGTTTCTCCTGCGCCGCTACCGTGTACTGTTCATCATACTACGTATGCGTGGGGAACTTTTCCTCATCAGAAATATGTCATCTTCCAGTACATTGTAAAAAATACCGGCGCAACTTCTATGAGTGGTGTTTATGTCGGAGTATTTTCTGATTGGGATATTGATGCGTCAACGTACGCGCTCGATAAGATCAATGAGGATCTTGCTCTGAGAATGGGTTATGCTTATTGCACGAATCCCGGCGGATATTATTGCGGCATCAAATTGCTCACTACTTCTGCACCGTTTGTTCATTATGGAATTGATAATGTGACCGGAGGTGGTGGTGGAGTTAATATCTACGACGGATATTCAACAGCAGAAAAATATACCACACTTTCAACCGGGCGGGCTACAGCTGGCGGAGCAGGAACTGGTAATGACGTATGCGATGTGGTTTCCGCAGGACCCTACACGATCGCTGCCGGTG
Organism: Bacteroidota bacterium; assembly: GCA_016194975.1. Taxonomy (NCBI): domain Bacteria; kingdom Pseudomonadati; phylum Bacteroidota; species Bacteroidota bacterium. Next base: position 15,606 of record JACQAM010000001.1, on the reverse strand, counting down.
ATTCTGTAAAAGTTGCTTTCGCATTAATTGTCGGTGATAATCTCGCCGATCTTCAATCGGGCGCTGTTGATGCACAAACAATGTATGACGGAATTCCTCTCAGTTCAGTTGAAGTGGATCAAACCGGTTCATCTCTTCTGAATTTATTTCCGAATCCGACCTCAGGTCAAACTGAAATTCATTATTCCGTTGCAACAGCCGGCAGTACTGAATTGCGGTTGATGGATGCATCGGGACGACTGGTGCGTGAAATTGCTTCGGGAACAAAACAACCCGGCGAATACATCGAGCGTTTCGATGCAGCTTCTCTCACCGACGGAATTTATTTCATCCAGTTCATCAGTGATGGAAATGTTTCTACAAGAAAGGTCGTGATTGCTCATTAAAAGGAAAAATACAAGGCGCGTCCCTGTGAGCAATTGCAGGGACGTTCTTTTTTGACATTGACCGATTCACAGAGAAAGGTCTTTTATTAATTTTGTTAAAACAAAAATCAAAAATGGATATTACCAAAGTGATTTCAATTTCAGGGATGCCCGGACTCTACAAAGTTATCGGGCAATCGAAAAGCGGAGTGATCGTCGAATCACTCACCGATAAAAAACGTTTTCCTGCTTTCGGTTCGAGTAAAATAAGTTCGCTCGATGATATCAGCATCTACACCACGGGAGAAGACATGCCTTTGAAAGAGGTGCTGAAAAAACTGATGGAAAAAGAAAAAAGCGAAAAATGCCCGGATGTAAAATCGCTAGATGAGAAAAGTCTGCGCGATTACATCTCTTCCTTTCTTCCGGAATATGATAAGGAACGCGTACATCTTTCCGATCTGAAAAAATTACTCACCTGGTATAATCTTCTTCATGATTCCGGTTTGCTCACCGCCGAAGAACCGACAGAAGAAGAAAAATTATCGCTCAGTGAGAATGAAAAGAAAAATCTGAATGCAGGCAAGAAAGATCTCAGCGGTAAATCCGCTTTGAAAACCAATGCGCCTCATGTAAAAGTTCAGGGAGTCCGTAAAACAGGAACCGCCTGATCGTTCATTAATCCCGAACATTCCCGCTCTGAAAAAATGGATGTTGTGAAGTCAAATGCCGGAACAGGATCCGGCAGGAAATTTCTTCCGCCCGGTCTGTCGTTCGATCACTGGGAAAATATCGAACCGCTTTTTGCTGAACTCGATGAACGGAGTATTGGTTCAACTGAAGAATTCTATCGCTGGCTGCTTGATGTGAATGAACTGGAAACAGTACTTGATGAAGAATACGCGTGGCGTTATATCCGCACAACCTGCGATACCACGAATGAATCTTTTGAAAAATCATTCGATCATTTTGTTTCGGAGATTGAACCCAGAGTTGCTCCATGGGATGATAAACTGAATAGAAAGATCGACAGTTCTCCTTTCCGCGATTCACTCGATCCATCTCTGTATTCCATTTTTCTACGTTCAGTGAGAAATGAGATCAGTTTGTTCCGCGAAAAAAATATTCCGCTTTTCACTCGCATCGATCAGCTCAGCCAGAAGTACGGAAAGATCGCCGGTGAAATGATGGTGGTCATTGATGAAAAAGAACTTACGATTCAACAAGCATCGAATTATTTTAAACATACTGACCGGAAAAAAAGAGAAGAAGCTTTTAGATCGATATGGAAAAGACGACTGGAGGATAAAAATCACCTCGATGAACTTTTCGATCAGCTCTGCCATTTGCGCAACGAGGTGGCGGAGAATGCCGGCTTTGAAAATTTCCGCGATTATTCTTTCGCCGAACTCGGACGGTTCGACTACACGGTGAAAGATTGTTTCGATCTGCACGATGCAGTGGAAAAAGAAGTGATTCCCTTCATTGGCGAATTGGAGAAAAAAAGAAAAAAAGAATTAGCGCTTGATGATCTTCGTCCGTGGGATCTGGAAGTGGACACCAGTGGGCTTGCTGCTTTGCAGCCTTTCTCCAATGGAAAAGAGTTGCTGGAAAAAACGATTGCATGTTTTTATCGCATCAAACCTCAATACGCTGAATTTATTTCCATCATGCGTGGCATGGATCATTTCGATCTTGATTCGAGAAAAGGAAAAGCGCCTGGCGGATATAATTATTCATTGGCAGAAACAGGTGTTCCTTTTATTTTCATGAATTCTGCAGGATCGCAGCGCGATGTGGTGACCATGGTGCACGAAGGCGGGCATGCCATTCACTCTTTTCTTGAAAATCATTTACCGATCAATGCGCTGAAAAATCCTCCGTCTGAAGTTTGTGAACTTGCGAGTATGAGTATGGAACTTATTTCAATGGAACACTGGAATGTTTTTTATGCTGATGAAAACGATCTGCGCCGTGCGAAACGCGAACAGCTTGAAAAAATTCTCGCGACATTGCCCTGGGTTGTTTCTGTTGATTCTTTTCAGCATTGGATTTATGAAAACAACGGACACAGTGCTGATGAACGGAGAGCAGCATGGGAAAAAACGCGCGATCGTTTTGAAAGTGATGTGGTGAATTGGAATGGACTTGAAGAAATAAAAAACAACAGCTGGCAGAAACAACTTCATATTTTTGAAGTTCCGTTTTATTATATCGAATACGGAATGGCACAACTCGGCGCCATTGCCCTCTGGAGAAATTATAAAAAAGATCCACAGGCCGCTCTTGGCGGATATGAAGCTGCACTGAAACTCGGTTACACAAAACCGATTGGCAGAATTTATGAAGCTGCCGGAATTGAATTCAATTTTTCGCGTGCGTATGTGCGGGAACTCGTAACTTTCGTGAAAGAAGAATTGAATCAACTTTAATTTTCAAATCGCATGATCGAAAAACCAGACGCTTCAACTTTTGCTCCGTATTTCGGAAAATACATAGACATGGTCGGCGATAAAGATCCTGTTCGTGTGCTCGAAGCGCAGGTGCTCGATTTTAAAGCGCTCATGTCTGAAATTCCTTCGGAGAAAGAAGAATTCCGATATGCAGATGGAAAATGGACCGTGAAAGAAGTCATCGGCCACATTACCGATACCGAACGTATCATGTGTTTTCGTGCGCTGAGTATTGCAAGAGGAGAAGCACAACCGCTTCCCGGGTTTGATCAGAATAATTATGTCTTGAGCGCCGATTTCAATAGAAGATCACTGCTGAATATCGGCCATGAATTCGGCGCCGTGCGCGAAGCAACCATCGCACTTTTCAAATCCATGAATAAAAATGATCTCGACCGCAAAGGTTTCGCCAACAAACATGATGTGAGTGTGCGTGCACTCGTGTACATTATTGCCGGGCATCACATTCACCACGAAAGAATTTTAAGAGAAGTTTATCTTGCGGATGTTTTGTGAAATCCCTGGGAGAATAATTACTGAGAAATTTTTTTCGGGATATAATATATTCGCTAAGCTTTCCGATTATAATTTTAGGGAATTGTGAATTCCCTCTGCAAAAACTAATAACGCATTTATGCAGATCAGGGTAATGCTTTTTATTTTGTTGCTTACCGCACTTCGTGCAAATGCGCAGCATGCTGTTGCCGACCCCGTCACAGGCATAACTTATTCCCGGCTGGAAGTTTTTGGATATAGTCTTATTGGCGCTGGAATCACAATTGTGGCTACTGAAATAGTATATCAGACGACATCACCTTCCTCGCACTATTACCAGAAACCACTAACATTTGTACTGGGAGGCGTTTTAATTGGAACTGGAATTACGTTAGTTGTTTTTGAAAAAAAGAGAAGACATAAAAAATAATTAGAAGTCGTCTGAAAAATGTTTTGTCATAATTTAAACGCAAGCAATCTGAACAAATGCAAGATAGTTTGTTGCTTTTTTTCGATTCATTTTTTTTAAAGAAAGTAAAAATATAAGCTAAGGCGTTATTTTTTTGTTTGTGCTTGATCAGTAATAAATCGCCATCTGAATCTTCGCGTTCAAATTTGCTTTTGAAAAAATTTCGCATTAGCTTGCATTTGCAAAACTCCAACTCATGACAGATACCCCCCCCCATTTCTCAAAATTTCATTGGTAATTGCACTCGCAATTAGCAGCATTCCTATGTTCTCGCAGAATCTTCCCTTCTGGAGCAACAACGGAAATAATGTTTCCTCCACAGATTTTTTCGGTTCCACCAACGCAGCAGATCTTCGTTTCCGCACGAACAATCTCGCACGCATGACGCTCACCAGTGCGGGCACATTGCGCGTGAACAATCTCGCAGGCGCAGGAAACGGTTTTGTTTCGCTCGACGTGAATGGAAATTTGTTACGTGCGAATTTTACCAATGACACGAATGAAGTGCTGAGCGGGGACGGAACATTTAAAAATATTTCTTCCATTGGCGGATGGAAATTTTCCGGGAATAATATTTACAATTCAAATTCAGGAACAGTGGGCATAGGAACTTCATCTCCTTCTTCAGGATATTTGCTTGATGTAAATGGCGACGCGCATTTCTCTGGAAATATTTTTGCATCGGGACTCGTGCTCACCACCAAAGTGCAGGCCGACACGATCCGGAGTCTGAGTCAAATTTCCATTAACAACAACCTTGTAATTTCTGCCGGAGCGCAGAATGAGCTTTACACCAATTCAAATGATCTTTTAATTCAAAGCGCATCAAGTTATACGCAGGGAAATACAATTCTTAATGCGGGCAACAGCGGCAAAGTTGGAATTGGAAATTTAAATCCGCTGTATAAATTAGATGTGAATGGAGATGAACGGGTGACAGGAAAATTTTATGTGGACAGGATTCTGGGATTGCCCGGCGATAGTATAATTAAATTCGGCGACAGCACTTTGTATTTGAATTATGTGAATTCAAAAATATTTAACAACAATGCTGTGAAGGGAATGGTAGTTGGTTCACCGTTCTCTAATGCTTACGGATCAAGATCAGTTGCAATTGGAACAAATCTTCAAACCGCATCAAACGCAGATCACGCAATCGTCATCGGCAGCGGGCCACTCAACAATTCCGGAATTCTTGTGAACGGAATTTCAAATTCATTGATGATCGGATTCAATTCTACGGTACCGAGTTTTTTTGTAGGGCCGGCAGCGACAACAAGCACAAGCGGAAAAGTTGGAGTAGGAACTGCAAATCCGCAGGGAGATTTCCAGGTTGGGGATTCATTCTCGAAAGTTACAATCGGCGGAGCTCCAGGAGTGGCAAATACTTTCAGTGACGCGTACATTGGTTTTAATGTTGCACGGGTTGTTCCCGGTCAATGGGTGCCTTCTGACGATGGTGCAAATAATGGATCAACAGTTTTATTAAGTGATCTTGGTACATTAAAACCAATAGCAGAAAATAAAATTGAAATAAATATGGCCGGGTTTGTAAAAGGAATCTATGAGCTAAAAATTATCGACGTTAAGAACAAAACTGCTTTTGTAAACAAAATTATTTACAACTGATGAAGATTGTAACACTTGTTGCTTTTCTTGCTCTCTTTTCATGCGGTTCTTGTATTGCACAGGAAAATATCGGGAAAACAAACCCTGTTCTTTCTTCCGAAATTTATTTTTTATATCCGTACCCGCCGCTTGATTTTAATAAATTTAATTATGGCATAGGGGGTGAAGTATCTGAAAAATTTAAACCGTTCAAAGTTTCAACGGGAATCTTTTTCTACACTGGTAATTCCAATATTAAATATGATGCAGCAAGCCCTTTTGATAAGAGGATTTCCGGTTTGAATTACTTTAACATTCCGATTTTAATTAAAATTAAATTATTTAAGTTAAATAGTCTGGATAACAATTTATTTCTTAATACGGGCTTGCTATTCAATATTCCGAGGAATTACAGCTACATCCTGTATTATAAAAACAATACAATTCCGCCCTACGAAGAAATACCAGTCAAATACAGAAGTGGAAATTCACTGCGCTTAGGCCTTGAATACAACAAGCAACTGAATGATCGGCTAAATTTCATTGCTGATATATTCTGTGATTATAAATTTTCGAAAGATTACATAGAAATTGCCATTTCTAATCCGCCTCCGCCAGGACAAATTCCAGGTTCAGGTAGCAAATCTGTAGCAGGGGCCATTTTGTTTTGGGGAGTGTTTTGTGGAATAGAATGGAATTATAACCACCATGTCCCACGAACGAAAGAATTTTAAGAGAACTTTATCTCACTGTTGTCCTCTGAATCCATCTCCCTTTCGAAGACAAAAAATAAAACCGCGAAATAAATCCAGCGCACGCAACCGATAATCCCAATACAAATCCGTACCATACTCCCAGCGCACCGAGCCCTTCTTTCACGCAGAAAAAATAACTCATCGGCAATCCCACACACCAGTAAGCGAAGAATGCAATAAAACCGGGAACGATCGTGTCTTTCAGTCCGCGCAATGCTCCCTGTGCAGTGACCTGCGATCCATCGAACAACTGGAAGGCCGCAGCAACAAGTAAAAGTGGCCCGGCATATTTTAAAACATCAGGATCGTTATTGAAAATTTCCGGAAGCCGGTAGCGGAAGAGAATAAAAATAATTGCCGCGACAAACATGAAAATGAACGAGAGAATAACTGCGCTGAATCCTGCACGACGCAAACCGGTTTCATCTTTCCTCCCGAGAAAATTTCCTACACGAATGGTTGCCGCCGCACCGAGCCCGCTCGAGATCATGTAAGTCATTGCCGCAAGACTCAGCGACACACGATGCGCAGCAAGCTGATCCGTTCCCGGAATAAAAAGTGTGGGAACTCCGAATGCAGCAACTTCCATCACGAACATCAGCCCCGATGGAATTCCAATTCGCAGTTGTTCTTTGATCGGTTCCAGCGAAAAATTTTTCAAACGGAAAGCTTCCCGGAATTCCCGGTAACGCGGAATAAAATAAATGTAAAAGACAATCGCTACGGCCATGAAACATCTTGAAATGAAAGTGGCCCAGCATGCACCCATTACACCAAGACGGGGAAATCCGAATTTCCCGAAGACAAGAATCCAGTTCAGAAAAATATTCATCACGTTCGCGAGGATCGTGATGTACATGGACGCGCGCGTGTCCGACATTCCTTCTGCAAATTGCTTGCACGTGAAAAATAAACTCAGCGGGATCATCGAGAGCATCATCACATCAAGATATTTTACAGCAAGATCTGTTACCGCTGCAGGTTTATCGGCATGATGCAAAAGCGGCGCGCACATCATCAGCACAAAAAATAGTATTACGGAAGAAAAAATATTCAACAGAAATGCGTGGCGGAAATGCGAGACGATCTTCGTTTTATTTTTCTGCACATCTGCTTCTGCAACGATCGGTGTAAGTCCATAAGAAATTCCGATCGCGAGTACGAGTATGGCTGTGTACAACGCAGCTGCAAGACTCACTGCGGCTTGCCCTGTAGTTTTTTCCGGGAGCATTCCGATGAAAAAATTATCAGCAAGATCCACCACGATGTGCCCGACATTGCTCAGGCAAACCGGCAACGCAAGAAAAAGTGTTTGCAATAAATGTTTTTTCCAGGAGAGCGTTTTCATAATTCGGGTGCCAAAGATAAAAGGAGAGATCGCATAAAAGCATTGGAAAACACCGGATAATGAACAATCGGGGGTAAACATAAATTACTGACAATCAAAGCTCTAAAAACGAGAATGGAAATGCTGAAACCCCTTCGTGGTTTTTTTCGTTATTTTGTTAGATAATGCTCAATTGCAGGATTTTGCGTGCCGGCAAACACGTTTTATTTTCCCTCCTGCAAAAATATTCCGAGACTTGAAACGCAGTTTGTTCATACTCGTTTTTTCTGTCGTGATCTTTCCGTTCGGATCGTTTGCGCAGAATATTTTGCAGCCGCAAATGATAACGCCGCAGAATCACGATCAGCTCAAACAAAGCGGGCAACTCAATCATTCTTATTTCTATGTAGGAAACGGAAACAGCGCGCAGTCAGTAGCTGCTTCACCCATCGTAAATCCAACAATTGTTCCGCTCAATTGCACCGGGCTCATTCCTATTGATTCTACTTTCAATGTTGTTCCGTTTGTCGGCGGCACTCCTCCGGATTATCGCAATGACGATGGTTCATCGCCGATCATAAATTTTCCTTTTAACTTTTGTTTTTACGGACAAACGTGGACCGGGCTTTATGTGAACAATAATGGAAATGTTTCGTTCGGATTGCCTTATGGAAGTTTCACCTCTACCGGTTTTCCGAGTAACGCGTATGAAATGATCGCGCCTTTCTGGGCGGATGCGGATACGCGCGCGCCAGCGAGTGGAATTGTTTATTACCGCGTTGCTGCACATCACGTAGTGGTTCGCTGGAATAATGTCGGATATTATTTTCAGCATGCGAATCTTGTGAATGATTTTCAACTCGTGATCACCGACGGAACAGATCCGATACTTCCTGTTGGAAGTAATATAGGAATAAGTTATGGCGACATGCAGTGGACAACCGGTGATGCATCTTCCGGTGTTGGCGGATTCGGCGGAACGCCTGCAACAGTGGGCGCAAATCTCGGTGATGGTATCAACTACATTCAATTCGGACAATTTAATGCACCGGGTACAACTTACAATGGCCCGTTCGGTCCGCCAAGCCAGGTAGATTGGCTCGACAACAAACAATTTTTTCTGAACGTATGTTCGCTCAGCAGCGGAGGAAATATTCCACCGATCATGAGTTGCAATCTGGTTTGTGATACAATACAACTCTGCGAAAACGATACGTTGCTCATCACTGCGCAATATCTTTCGCCGGAACTCGGACAAACAACAATCGCAAGTGCAACTGCATCGGGAACAGGTTTGACGAATGTGAATTCTACTCCCGGAAATATTGCGGACTACTCAGCAGATTTTGTAGGGCTTCCTTCCAACATTGGCATCAACACAATTATTGTTTCAGGAACAGACAATGGAACTCCTTCAGCAACTACAACAGGAATAATTGTGATCAATGTAGTGAGGGCGCCAACAGCTTCGTTCACTTCGCAAGGAGTTTGTCCGGGAACACCTATGCCTTTTTCCAACACGTCAACATTTACTACCGCACCAATGAGTTCGCTTCATTGGGATTTTGGAATTGCTGCAATGACGAATGATACTTCGAATGTTGATCCTGCAAATTATGTTTACAATTCTCCGGGAGTTTATGCGGTTACACTTTTAGTGACCGACACGAACGGATGCCGCGATACTGCAATTCAGAATGTGCAGGTTTATTATTTGCCGCAAGTGAATTTCACTGCAACACCAACTTCAGGTTGCGCGCCACTGTGTGTGAATTTCACAGACGCGAGCACGGTGCAGGGAAGTACACCTGCGCAATGGCAATGGCATTTCGGAACAGGAGCAACAGATACATTGCAAAATCCTTCTTACTGTTACAATGCAAACGGATGGTACAGCGTTGTGCTCACTGTTACTTCTGCACAGGGATGTTCTTACACCGATTCCATTCACAATTTCATTGATGTAATTCCCGGACCGCAAGCTGCATTCACGTGGACGCCCGCAACAGTTACGATGGCAGATCCTACTGTTTATTTTTCCGATCAGTCTTCACCGACGCCGCTGCAATGGTATTGGGATTTCGGAACAGGAAGTGCAACATCTACGCAACAGGATCCTTCTTTCATTTATCCCGACACCGGAACTTACCAGGTTACACTCATTGCATCAGGTGCAGGCGGCGCTTGTCCCGATACGATCACCGAGAATGTGATCGTACTTCCGGAATTGCTCATCTGGATCCCGAATGCATTTACGCCGAATGGTGATACGAAGAACGACTGGTTTTTCCCTGTGTTCAGTGATCCTGCTTATGTGAACCAATATAATTTCATGGTGTTCGATCGCTGGGGAAATTTGGTTTTCCAGACGCATGATCCTGTAAAAGGATGGGACGGATATTTCAAAGACATGAAAGTGGAAGCCGGTGTTTATGTTTACAGGATAGCGCTCACCGGAATCGATGGCGTCGATCATCTTTACGTGGGACACATTAACCTGATACGCTGATATTTTTTTCGGTGTATCCTTCTCCATGAAGAACGAGATAAATAAAACGGGAGACGGAGTGAGAAGAAAAAATTATTTTCCTTTAATTTTTATTTTCTTTTTCATTTCCGGAATTAGCTGTGCGCAGGATTCACTCGTTCCTCTTCCCGACATCGGTTCTCCGCAATATGAATTGCTTAAAAAAGAAGGCAAGCTTCCACACGGGCCTGTGGTCTTCATCAATCACCACGCAATGAGTATGCAGATGAAACCGAAGATCATGCCTTCTCCGGCGTCGAGTGTGCTGTGCAATTGTATGATCCCGATCGATGCTTCGTTCAGTGTTGTTCCTTTTGTTGATGCGAGCAGCACGATCATTCCACCCGATTACAGGAATGATGACGGTTCATCGCCGCAGATCACGCTTCCTTTTAATTTTTGTTTTTACGGGCAAACGATGAATAATTGTTACATCAACAACAATGGCAATATTTCATTCGGACTTTCGTACGGAACTTTCACGGCGAATTCTTTTCCTGATTCTACGTTCATCATGATCGCTCCGTTCTGGGGCGATGTGGATACGCGCAATCCTGCAAGCGGAATTGTTTATTACAAGATCACATCAACCTACATGGTCGTTCGCTGGCAAAATGTGGATTACTATGATTCCGATCCGAGTGAGAACGCTGCGCACCAACCGCTCTACAATGATTTTCAATTGATCATTACCAATGGAAGCGATCCTATTCTTCCTTCGGGAAACAATGTGAATTTCTGTTATGGCGATATGCAATGGACAACGGGCGATGCTTCATCCGGAAATAATGGTTTCGGCGGATCGCCTGCAACTGTCGGCGTGAATCGCGGGAATGGAACTGATTTTATACAGATCGGCCAGTTCGATTCTCCGGGAACAAATTATGATGGCCCCTTCGGAAATCCCGATGGTGTGAGCTGGCTCGACAACCAAACATTTTATTTTGATGTTTGTAATAATGGTTCCGGAAATAATTTGCCGCCTATTTTAAATTCAGCGGAGGTGTGCGACACGATCATTCTCTGCATTGGCGATACCACTGCCATTGATGCAAGTTTTCTTTCGCCGGAGAACGGACAAATTACCGTTGCGAATATTACCAGCAGCATTTCAGGATTGACCATCACTTCAAACACCAGCGGAAATCCTGCGGTAATTTCTGCAACACTTATTGCGAATGCAGTGAACACCGGTTACAACACGATCACACTCACCGGAACCGATAACGGATCTCCGCCGGCAACTACTACTGCAAATGTGATCGTTGATATTATTTCTTTTCCATCAATCAGTTTCACGATGTGGCCACCGCCTGTGCAACCCGCAGGCGTAACCGTAACATTCACTGACAATACTCCCGGCGCAACAAGCTGGCTCTGGGATTTTGGCGATGGAAATACTTCCACGTTGCAGAATCCTGCGCACACTTACGCAACAGATAGTTTGTACACGGTTACACTTACTGTTTCTGTCGGAAGCGGATGCACGGCTTCTTTGTCGCAGTTATATCTTGTGCAAACAGAAATTCCTTTGCCTCCTGTTATTGCGCCGAATGTAGTTACGCCCAATGGAGATAATGTGAATGATGTGCTCGTGTTCACCAATCTCGACAAACGTCCGCACTCATCGCTTTTGGTGTATAATCGATGGGGAAATCTTATTTACGAAAGCAATAATTACCAGAACGACTGGAAGCCGAATGTGAACGATGGTGTTTACTATTATGTGCTTTCCGGGCCTTACATTGAAAAACCAATGAAAGGATTTTTTCATGTGATCCGCGATAAATAAATTAATAAAATATTTCCCCGTTGTCCCGATGAAAAATATTTTCCCACTTTTATTTTTTCTGCCAGTTATTTTTTCTTTCAGAACAGGAAATTATTCCGATTCCTATCCCGATAATTCCGTTTACTACGATTCCATTTCTTATTATCCTGATTCGACAGCGAAGTATGTGCGATTGAAAACGGGCGACAGTAATTTCCAGGAATATTATTTCTACCCGGGTGGATTGCTTTCACGTGAAATCGTAAGAAGCGCTTACGGCTATAGCCAGAAAAAATTTTTTGCGAATGGATTGCCATCATCCGATTCCACCACTTACGGCTGGTACACGCGGAGAACTTTATTCAATGCAAATGGGAAGATATTTTCTGTTTCCAGCTGGGATCATTTGCCTGTTTCTGTTTACGGTTGCCGCTTGCGGGAAGATTATTTTTTTGATGCGGATGGAAATGTTTCCCGTTACGCGAGAACAGATTCCACCGGGAAAATTCTTATTGACAGGAATTATCCGTTTAGCTCCATCAATGAAATAAAATTTTATGAATCGCTTTATCCCGGGACGGAATATGAGTGGAAAGTAAAAGAAAAAGGATTTTACCTGCGCGCAGGCGAAGATACGTTCTGTAAAACAGGATTGTGGCAAACGTATTTTTCCAATGGAAGAATGGCTTCGCTCGGTTATTACGTGAATAATAAACTCCAGGGATTATTTTTCACGTTCGATTCGCTCGGAAAACCACTCGATCATTTCTATTATGAAAATGGAACACGTTCTGCTGAAATTGAAAAACAGATCACGCGCTTCGATACGATCTATCGGGAGCCCCGGTTCCAAAGCCGCAGGGAATTCCGCAAGAATGGAAAAAGTGATGAAGACGGATTGATCATGGATACTGCTGAAGGCGGTTATGTGTACCAGTTCATTTATTTCAACGGTAATTCTTCTATAACAGGTGTGGAATATTACAATAAGGAATATTACAATGATGAACATAAATATGAGTTTCCTGTTTTCGCCGGGGAACGATATTCTCCTTCGTATGAGTTTCACGTGAGAGGAGGGACGATCATAAAAAGAAAAATAAATTCTGTGCAGGGCGATATTCTCGAAGAAAATTATGAGGAAGAGAAATTATATACAAAGAAGAATGAGAATGATTTCCGTTCATATTACCAGAACAATTATTACGGTTCAGCCGGATTCATTTACCCTATGCCGGGAAGAATAAAATTATGCACGAAGATCGACAGCAGCATCTGGATGGGTGATACGGTAAAATATTTCGGAGATCACGGAAGACTTATTCTTTCGCAGATAAGCGGAACAGGGTACCGGCTTAAGACGTATGATTATCTCAATGAAAAATGTGTTCCTGAAAAATGGGAGAACCCGGAATACGCGATGGATTATGTGAAACTTCCCAATGGAAAATGGTTCATGAACCCGAACACGAATATTTCTTTACCCGGCGAAACAAAATGGATCACGAGAAATAATATTGTCACCTGGCACAGTTTCCGTACGCAATCCGGCTGGCTGGACAAAACCTGTTCGTATTCTGCCAACACCGGAAAATTACTGACGGAAAGTTATTACGAGGAAGTTGCGCGAAAAAGTCAATACCAGGATTATTCATATTACGTAAATGTGCAGGTAGGAAAATACAGGGAATATTCCGAGAACGGATTTCTTCTCGAAGAAGGAACGTATGATAAAGATGGAAAACAAACCGGCGTTCAAAAAAAATACAACGGCTATTCCGGCGGGCTTACATTCCGCGCGCGATTTGTGAATGGAAAATACGAAGGAGTTGTTTATGAAGATTGTTGCTGCTATACGAGAAAACAACATTCTGTACCGCATCGTTCATTTTACATCAATGGAAAAAAAATAATTAATCTCAGGAAATGTCATAAGAAGAAGAGGGGCACTTGGCCTTATTGAGTATGAAATACTAAATCCCGAATTAATTCGGGAAAAGTTTACTAAAAGTTACGAAATGCACATGGTTACGAAATCCATCCGAGCTTTTAGTACACTTTTCGTATTTCGTACTCTCACCTCACTTCTCATCCATCAGTATCTTTCCATTCACGCGCACAACTTTTAATTTCATGCTATCTGTTCCCTGCAGGGTATCAACGATAGCGATCATACCATTCTTCGTGATACTGATATTTACCAATGAAGGATCTCCTTTGAAATCATTCTTCACCATTTTCGTGAAGAAGTCTTTATAGAAATCGAAATTCTTCATCACATCTTTGTTGTCAGGAAAATGCGATTGCATTGCCGGCGAGAACTGATCTTTCCAGTGCAAAGAATCATTGTTCTGCAATATCCCGTAAATACGGTTGAAATAGTCATGCGCAGTTTCATCCACAACCATTACGGGCTCATTCTTTTTTGCAGAATCGAATGAAGATGATTCGTGAGTTGTTTCATTGTTTTGGCAGGAAAAAAAAGCCGCCGGCAGCAGGAAGTGAGAGAAAAATATTTTTTTCATAAGCGTGTTCAGTTAACGGTGTCACTAGTAATCGATCTTCGTCCAAAGTAGAAATTTATTTCATTGTGGGCGGGTTTTTTGTTGGAAAAATTTCGAGCACGGAAGAATAGGAGAATGAAAGGAGTTGAGAATTGAGCACTCCCGATTGAGAGGTGTGATCCGGATTATGAAATCATTCTATTTCATCGTATCAATTTCTTTTTTGGTCGAATTAAGCCAACTATACTTGACATTAATAAATTTCCGCATTAACTTGCAGTTACAAAACTCCAACTCATGACACATACCCCCCCATTTCTCAAAATTTCATTGGTAATTGCACTCGCAATTAGCAGCACAAACATGTTCTCGCAGAATCTTCCTTTCTGGAGCAACAACGGAAATAATGTTTCCTCCACAGATTTTTTCGGTTCCACCAACTCGGCAGATCTTCGTTTCCGCACGAACAATCTCGCGCGCATGACGCTCACGAGCGCGGGCACGTTACGCGTGAACAATCTCGCAGGCGCGGGAAACGGTTTTGTTTCGCTCGACGTGAATGGGAACTTAGCGCGTACAAATTTTTCCGGTGATACCAACCAAGTGCTGAGCGGCGACGGAACTTTCAAAAATATTTCTTCGATTAGCGGATGGGCGTTTGCAAATTCTTACACCGGAACAAATTTGTACAACATCAATTCCGGCAATGTTGGAATAGGAACAAATTCTCCCTCAGAAAAACTTTCGGTGAATGGAAATGCAATCATCACCGGAACTTTAAATGTTTCAGGAATTACCGGCGTGCAGAATTTTCGTGGCGATACTATTAGAGGAAATGTGGAAATGGAAGTGGATAATAAATTGTGCATGGATGGAGGCGCGCTCGCGGGTGTGTGCACAAAAAGCGGCGATCTGCTTTTGCAAAGTCACGCGGGTGCGAATGGAAATACCATTATGAATACGGGCACGAGCGGAAATGTTGGAATTGGTTTGGTGAACCCTGTTTACAAATTAGATGTGAATGGAGATGAAAGAGTGAACGGGAAAATTTATTCTTACAGGATTGTTCCATTGCCAGGCGACAGCGAAATCCATTTCGGCGACAGTTCCATTGTTTTGAGTTCGCACAATATTATTTATTCGAACACCGCGTACTTGCCCAACGGAACTCCCATTCGCGGGCTTGGTATCGGAAGCATTGGCGATTACGCTTATGGACAAAATTCAATTGCGATTGGGCAAAAAGTAAATACTTCATCGTCTGCAAATAATTCTATAGTAATTGGAACTGGAATAATAAGTGGTTCCGGTTTATTGACCAATACAATTCCA